>JAZUJQ010000064.1:0-4477 GCA_045642845.1 Kiritimatiellia bacterium | reverse complement strand
ACGCTCGGCCGCGAGGAGCTTTTCAACATCGGCAACAACCGTCCCGAACGCCTGATGCACCTCATCGAAGTGCTTTCCGGCGCGCTGGGCGTGACGCCGCGGCTTGAAGTGCTGCCGATGCAGCCGGGCGACGTTCCCGCGACCTACGCCGACATATCGCGCCTCCACGCCGCCACCGGCTACGAGCCGACGACTTCGATCGAGGTCGGCGTTCCGCGCTTCGCCGAGTGGTTCCGAGAGTACCGCGCCGCCGCGCGCTGATTTTTTTTCCGCCGTCATGCGCATCCTACACGCCGTTTCGGTCGCCGTCGCCGCGCTCGCATGCTGCGGCTGCATGACCCATACCAGCACCCGCATCCCTTCCGGCGGCCCGTCGCACGGAATTCCGGGTTCGTCCGTGCGCGCCAACGACATCGGGGAGAAGAAGGCCGGCGTGGGTTCCGTCCGCGTGGACGTGTTCGAGGACGGACGTCTCGAACTCTACCGGACGCCTGTCACGCGCGAGCGGCTGCTGCGGCGACTCGCCAACGAGGAACGCGGAGACAACAGGCAGCGCGGAGTGAAGATGACGGCTCAGCGTCCCGTGGTCCTGCACGCGCAGAAAGGCGTGCGGCGCGAGACGCTTGAAGAGCTGCGCGCTTTTCTCGTCCGCAACGGTATTCCCAACGTCAGTCTCGCGACCGGCAGAAACGTGTCGGCCGGCGTCGGGCCCGCCGTCTCTCCGCCCGCCGCTCCACCTCCTCCGCAACGGCGCAGATGAAATCTTCCGCGGCTTTCGAACTTCCCCCGTGCCTGCGCGGCGATGCGGCGGTGCGCGAACCGCCCGAATCGTCCGACGGCGTCTGGTGGAACGAACGCCATCTGCAGTGCATCTGGGCCGACGCGCGTCTGCGGCCGGTTCTGCGCACCGTTGCGGGCGAAGACGTCGAGGTGATCGAACCGGGCGCGTGGAACGGTTCCGGCGGCCCGGATTTCCGCGGCGCCGTCGTTTCGGTCGGAGGGAAAGTCCGCAGAGGATCGGTGGAAATCCACGTGCACGCCGGCGACTGGTTCGCGCACGGGCACGATTCCGATCCGGGGTACGGCGACGTCGTTCTGCACGTGGCGTGGTTCGCGCCGCGCCGAGCGGAACGGATTCCGGACGTTCCGCTCGCGCTGCTTTCCGAAGCGATGGAAGCGCGGCGCGGCTTTTCGTTTTCGCAGATCGATCCGGACGCGTATCCGTGGCTCGCGGGCGCCGACATAGACCGCCCGTGCCGCAACGCGTTCGTCGGCGCGCGTCCGGCCGACGTGGCCGCCGCGCTTTCCGAAATCGGACGCGCCCGTCTGCGCCGCAAGGCGGGTGAGATCGCGTTGCGCGGCACCGGGTTCTACGAAGAGACGATGGCGGGGCTCGGATTCAGCCGCAACGTCGCGCCGATGCGCGATTTGGCCGCCGCCGTGCCGCTGTCGGAACTCCGCGCGCACGCCGATCCGCTCGAACGTTACGCGCTGCTGCTGTCGTCCGCCGGGCTGCTCCCGAAGGACGGGGAGGGCGGAGTGCCGCACGATTACGCCGTGCGGCTTTGGGCCGCGGCCGCGCGTTGCGGAACCGCGTGCCGTCGTGTGACCGTGCCGTGGACGACGGCCGCCGTGCGCCCGCTCAATCACCCGCGCATGCGGCTTGCCGTGGCGTCGGCGCTGTTCGCCGGAGGCGATGCGCTCTGGACTTCTTTGCGGGCTCTTCCGCGCGTGAACGCCCGGACGTGGGTGAAGCTCGCTGCAAAGACGTTCATGTCCGCGGCGCGCGATGCTTCCGCGGTGCTGCCGCCGCGCGCTGCGGCGCAGAAAGGGTTGCTGGGCCCGGCGCGCATCAACGCGATTCTCGTGAACGCCGTGATTCCTCTGCTGGCGGCGGAGGACGGCTCCTCCTGGCGGCTTTTGGAAGCGGTTCCCGGCGAAGAGCCCGGTTCGTCGATGAAGGAGATGGCGTTCCGTCTGCTCGGCGGAGACCACAATCCCGCGATTTACCTCAAAAACGCCCTGCGCATGCAGGGGCTTCTCGAACTCTGGCGGGGCTGCGGCTCCGCCGATGGCGCGACGTGCGCCGAATGCCGGTTGGCACACCATGAAAAACTACAGAACACATGATACTCGTCGGCGGATCTTCGCCATAATCATCGGCCTCGTCATGGGCGTCGTTTCGCTTTTCGTCTCGCCGCACGACGAAAAAGCGGAACCCGGACTGTCGGTCGATTCATGGAACATGGAATGGTTCCCGTCCGGGGACATCGAGCCTCTGCCTGAAAAGGACGAAGCCAAACGCATCGAACGCGCGGCCGCTGAAATCCGCCGCCGCGGCGTGCCTGAAATCCTGCTTGTGCAGGAAATCCGGGACCCAGCCACGTGCGGAAAACTCGTCGACGCGATAGGCGACCAGGATTTCAAACCGGCTGTCTGCTCCGGCTTTCTGTTCATCTCCGACGGCGTCACGAATCTGAGCCTGCAGCAGCAGGCCGTGTTCACGCGCCGACCGGTGCTGGCTTCAGGATTCAAAGAGTGGACGGTGACCGATTACGTTTATCCGCCGCGCGGTTACGCCTGGGCCGTCGTCCAGACCGAATTCGGAAACGTCGCCGTGTTCAGCCTGCACCTCAAATCGAACTACATCCCGAAGGATCAGGATGAAAAGAAACAGATCCGGCTCAACCGTCTCAAGCGCGAATTCGCGGCGGAACAGATCGTGAAACTGGTCGACGACATCCGCAAAAACGGCATCGAGGGAGTCTCGGTAGACGCGTTCATCGTCGCCGGTGATTTCAACGTCGCCGCGGAGGACGATCGTTTCGCCGGCGAAAAAACTCTCGGCAAACTCACCGATTACGGATTCCGCGATGCTTTCGAAGGCATTCCTGAAGCGGAACGTCCGACAATGCCGGCGAACCAGTGGTACCCCGCCACGACATTCGATCACATCTATTATTTCGGCGATCTTCCCGCACCCGCCGTCCGTCGCGTGCTCCCGCACACCCGCACGTCGGATCACAACGCCATCCGCGCCGTGTTCCGAACCGCTGACGGTGCCTCCGCTTCCGGAAATTGAACACGTGAAACGCCGCTTTCTTTTCATCTGGTCGCGGACGTGAAGCGGCGTTCGGCCGCGGCGATCGCCGGACCGAACGAGCAGTCGTCTGAACGTTGAGACCGCCGGGATGTTGCATCGCAATTTCCGGCGGCCTCCGCTTTTCCGGCGGCCGCGGCATGGCGCGTGCGCCATGTTCCTGCAACGGGCGTTGATGCAATGCAGCGCCGATTTCACCGCATGTTTTCCGGTGCGTGAGCGGGCCGTCGCGTCCAACGGACGCATCACGTCCTCGAATGCCGCAAACGGCCGGAGAGTTTCCGCGTGCGGCGCGACCGTATTTCATCATCGAATCAAGCGCGTTGCATTGCACCGTCAGGTATGTGCATTCACGACCGCGTGTTTCGATTGCGCAAGTGTTTTCAGGCTGAATCGCGACAATCACGTGATTGGATGCGGCCGCGACAATCCGGTCGGAAAAGCGCCCTGACTGCGCGCTGGCGGCTCGCTTTGAGCGTTTTTCGCGCGGCCGCGGCCGCGTTTTCACCCCGCCCGGGCAGGAAAAACCGCTTCCGCCCGGGAAAATTTTTCAGCAACGCCCTCCGCGGAGCGCCCCGCGGGACGCGGAAAACCCCGTTTTCATTGGGGTTTCCGCGCGAAATCCGCCTTTTTGAAAATTTTTCGAAAAACCCCTTGCAATGATTTTTTCAGTTTGATAGATTCTTTCCCCGTTGCGCACAACGCACCACTCCACGTGATGCCGCGGCGCGGCGCGGCGCGCCGGGCGAAACCTCCGGGTTGACGGCCGCCTCGGTCTTTGAAAACGGAACCGCTTTTTCGGACGTCCATTCCGGACGCATCCCTCCGATGAATTCTTCGGGGCGGGGCGCGGAAGGCGATGTCCGACAGCAAAGTAAGTTTGTGCTAGGGATTCAAAAACAAAACCCGAAACTTGAGTTCGAAAACTTGAGATTCAATTCTTCGGAGAGTTTGATTCTGGCTCAGAACGAACGCTGGCAGCGTGGATGAGGCATGCAAGTCGAACGGTCGCGTCTTGGTAGCAATACTGCGGCGCGACAGTGGCGGAAGGGCGAGTAATGCGAGAATAAGCTGCCCCTCGGTTCGGGACAACGGCTGGAAACGGCCGCTAATACCGGATCCGAACGGGAATCCGCATGGATTTCCGTTGAAAGGCCGGGACCCGCAAGGGCCGGTCGCCGGGGGAGGTGTTCCCGTGCCATCAGCTAGTTGGTGAGGTAACGGCTCACCAAGGCATACGGCTAGGTGGACTGAGAGGTTGGTCACCCGCACTGGGACTGAGACACTGCCCAGACTCCTACGGGAGGCTGCAGTCGAGGATCATTTGCAATGGGCGAAAGCCTGACAATGCGACGCTGCGTGTAGGATGAAGGTCTT
>JAZUJQ010000063.1:0-2850 GCA_045642845.1 Kiritimatiellia bacterium | reverse complement strand
AGATGTCGGCGTGATCGAAGTAATTGATGCCGAGGTCGACTGCGTTGAGCACGTGCGCGTCCGCCTCTGAGTCCGTCATGCCGCCGATGCGCATGCAACCGAGCGCGACGCGCGACATCGCCCTGTCGCCGAGAAATTTTTTGATGTATTTCATGCGGCGATTGTAGCAAAAAACGGTATAATCGGCGGCGTTGAAACATTCGTCTGAAGGAGCGTTCAAATGAGCGGACAAATCTCGGAAAGCACGGAAATCGGATCCGTCGGAAAAGTGACTTTGACTTGCGCCGAGCCGGGCGGATGGAAGTTCACGTTGAAAACGGACGAAGGCGCCGACGGCACGGAGCGTGTCGTCATCGGAATGTCGGCCGACGAACCGAGTCAACCGCCCGTTTTTTCGGTGACGTGGTTCTGCACGCAGCGTGACGTCCATCACGTGTGGAACAGCGCCGCCGTGCACTACGGGATTCCGTGGAAGCAGGCGTTCGACACCGCGATCACGATGGATTCGCCGGTTTATTCGTTCATCGACGCCAACGACGGCAACCGCTTCACGTTCGCGTGCGGCGAGACGTTGCGCAAGGTCGTGTTCCGCTCGCCGATCAACGAGACGAAAATGGGATTCGATTGCAAACTGGACTTCTTCACCGAACCCGAAGCTCCCGTTTCGGAATACGCGACGGAAATCCGTTTCGACGCCCGCGCGATCCCGTACTGGACGGCGATCGGCGAGGCGTCGGACTGGCTGTGCGCGTTGAACGGCATCGAGCCGCTGCCGTCGCCCGACGCCGCGTTCGATCCGCTCTATTCCACGTGGTACACGTTTCATCAGGACGTTTCCGCGTCGCTCGTCGAGGAGGAACTCGCGCTCGCCGCGCCGCTGGGCATGAAGACCGTGATTCTCGACGACGGCTGGCAGATCGACGAGCCGATCGGGAACCGGCCGCACAACGGCTACCATCTGTGCGGAGATTGGAAGCCCGGCCGCAATTTTCCGGACATGGCCGCGCACGTGAGGAAGGCGCACGCGCTCGGGTACAAATACATGGTGTGGTATTCCGTGCCGTTTCTGGGCGACCGGGCCGCGAACTACGCGCGCTTCAAGGACAAGCTGCTGCCGTTCTGCTGCCTCGGCGGCTGGTCGATGGACCCGCGCTTCCCGGAGGTGCGCGAATTCCTCATCTCGACTTACGAGCGCGCTCTCAAAGAGTGGAACATCGACGGTTTCAAGTTCGATTTCATCAACAGATTTTCGTTCCAGGGCGAAGATCCGGCCGTCGCGCAGAACTACGCAGGGCGCGACATCAAATCGGTGCCGTTCGCGGTGGACCGTCTGCTCACGGACGCGATGAAGCGCCTGCGCGCCATCAAGCCGGACATTCTGATCGAATTCCGTCAGCCGTATCTCGGTCCGTGCATCCGTCGGTTCGGCAACATGATAAGGGCGGGGGACTGCCCGTGCTCCATGGTAGAGAACCGCACGCGCACGGCGCGGCTGCGTCTCACCTCCGGAAAGACCGCGGTGCACGCCGACATGCTCGAGTGGCGCGGAGACGAAACTCCGGAATCCGCCGCCCGCGCGATTCTCAACGTGATGTTCACGGTCATCCAGTATTCCGTGCGTCTCAAGAATCTGCCGGAATCGCACTTGAAGATGATCAAGCACTGGCTGGACTTCAGCCAGACCCATCGTGAAGCGCTGGTGAAAGGGGAGTTCCGCCCGCACGATCCGGCCAACGAATATCCGTTGCTCGAGGGCGAAAGCTCCGGAGAGCGCGTCTTCGGCGTTTATCAGGAAAACCGCGTGGTGCCGACCGGTGCGCCCGACCGCGAGGTCTAGATCGTCAACGCCGCGAACCGCGGCTCGGTCGTGGTCGATTTCGCCGCACCCGCGAAGGTCGAAACGTTCGACACCTTCGGTGCGCACGCGTCTTCGACGTCCGTCGCGGCTTCCGGCGTGCATCGCATCGAAGTTCCGGTTTCCGGATACATGCGGATTTCGTTCGAGGATTGACGTTCCGCCGGACCGGTCCGCCGGGTCCACCGTTTTTCCGTTCACGTCCAAGCGTTCGCCCGGATATCCGATCCGAATTCCGGGCCCGTCGACCGTTTCCTCCGTTTCGCCTTTGTTCCAATGGTTTTACGTTGCACAAAAATGACATAATCTATATTATGCGACATAGATGGAATGCCACGAAAAGCCGCGCAAAAAGGATTTCAAGTTGACGGTTTGCTTTCAAAAAGCGCCGCATGCGCAGCAAAATGAAAGCGAACGGTTTTCCGTCGAAGAATCATTCCGTAAACGATTTCTTCATTGATTCTCGTGCATGGTCCATCAGCGCGGCGGCGTCGGGGGCGGAAATTTTTCCGTCGCCGACGGCTTTGAGCACGACGGCGAATTCGGCGGCGGCGGCGCGGAAAGCGTCTCCCCTGCCGGCGGCCATGCGCATGATTTCGGATTCAAGCCTGTGAGCGGTCTCGGGCGCCCATTCGGCGTTGTCCTGTTCGAGCAGACGTTCGAGCGGCTGGGGCGCGCCGTTTTCGTAACCGGCCGGCACGCCGAATTTCCCGGGAACGAGCCGCATGCACGACAGCGCCCGTTCGATGAACGCCTTGGTGGTCACGCCGGGAGTGAGCACGCGCGTGGCGCGGTCTTCGAGATAATCGGCGAAAGTTTTTTCGACGGTGTCGCCGTAAGCGCCGCCGACGGCGGTCTCGAGAAAAAGGTCCGGCGACCACGGAACGCCTTGGCCGAGCAACGTCCACATGCGGCGGAGACGTCCGCGCGGATCCGGTTGTGAAAGCCAGAACTGCACGAGTTCGGACGACGCGACCGGCGAAGGATTCTTTTCG
>JAZUJQ010000062.1:0-9970 GCA_045642845.1 Kiritimatiellia bacterium | reverse complement strand
CGGTGCGGACGCGCCCGAGCTCATCCTCGACGCCGTGGCAGAGTCCGGACACCGCCTCCGGCGGAAGTTCCGTCTCGAACAGAGCCGCGGCGTTGATGTAGGAGCATGACGCGAACTCGGCCGGGACGTCGACCGGCTCGGTTTCGTAAAGCGGAGAGACGTCGAGCAGACGCATCCCGGGCGCGGCGGCGAGACGCGCGACGGCGGCGCGTATCATCGCGGCGCGATCGCCCAGATTGCTGCCGAGGGAAACCGCCGCGGTTTTCACGGATCGCGCGTGCGGACGCGGCCGCCCTGCCCTTCCTGGCGTTCCGCGACCGAACGGCGGCGCGGAGCGGAGCCGAACGCGGAATGATCTTTGCGCTGCATCATGCGCGAAGCGACGACCGCGAGGATCGTCACGCACATCATCAGCGTGGAAAGCGCGTTGATTTCAGGCAGTTTCGGACTGCGCTTGATCATCCCGTAGATTTTCACGGGAAGCGTGTCCGAACCGGCGCCTGAAACGAAAAACGTGATCACGAAATCGTCGATCGAAAGCGTGAACGCGAGCAGACCGCCGGCGACGATGCCCGGAAGAAGCAGCGGGAACTGCACCTTCCAGAACGACTGCCACGGCGAGGCGCCGAGATCCTGCGAAGCCTCGAGCAGCGAATTGTCGAAGTCCTCCAGACGCCCGAGCACGGCCATGGCGACGTAACTGATGCAGAACGTCGTGTGCGCGAGGAAAATCGTGAACAGGCCCTGCTGAAGCCCGATCGAAATGAAAAACAGCAGAAGCGAGATGCCCATGAGAATGTCCGGCAGCACGAGGTGCGTGTACAGAAGCGCGTAGTGCAGCGACTGTATCTTGCCCTTGTAGCGGTGCAGCGCCAGCGCGGCGAGCGTGCCGAGCACGACGGAGACGAACGTCGCGCTCACCGCCACGTTCATCGTGTTGGCGAACGCGTGCCAGATGGCGCGGTCCTTGAAAAGGATGTCGTACCACTTGAAAGTGAAACCCTGCCACGCGCCGGAGTAGCGGTTCGCGTTGAACGAGTTCACGATCAGCACGACGATCGGAATGTAGAAGAAAAGCACCACGCCCCAGAACGAGCAGAGCGCCGAACGCTGGATTCGTTTCACGACCGGACTCCGTTCTTCCGGCGGCCGCCGGAGTTGCCGAGGTTGCGCGTCTTGCCGCCCATTTCGGAGACGACGTCGGTTTCAGTCGCCCCGAAGTGACGCTTGCGGGTCACGAGGTACGCGATGCCGGGCGGAAGCAGCACGCCGAGCATCAGCATCGCGGAAAGCGCGGAGGCGTGCGGCAGGTTGCGGTCGGGAATCGCGCGCTGGTAGATTTTGGTTCCGGGCATTTCACTGTTGGGGGCGCCGACCATGTGCGGGATCAGGTACGAACCGAGCGCCGGGATGAGCACCATCAGCACGGCCGAAACGATGCCGGCGCGGATGCCCGGAACGAACGTCCGCCAGAACGCGCGGCGCGGGCTCGCGCCGAGATCGAGCGCGGCCTCGAGCAGCGCGAAATCGAATTTCTCCGCCGCGGCGTACAGCGGAAGCAGCGCGAACGGCAGGTACGTGTAGACCATAACGAGCAGCACGGCCCACGAGTTGTACAGCAGCGTCGTGTTCGGATCGAGCAGCGTGAACTGCCATCCGAAGATCGAGTACGTGCCGTGGAGGAACTGCGAAATGACGCCTTCCGGATGAAGCAGCACGCGCCACGCGAACACGCGGATGAGGAAACTCGTCCAGAACGGCAGAATGATGAGGCCGACGAACGTGGAGCGCCAGCGCTGCGGCAGGCGCGCCATCGCGAACGCGCACGGAAGCGAAATGAATATGCAGAGCGCCGTGGCGGCGACCGACAGCCAGATCGTGCGCCACACGATCGTCGGATAGTTGGGATTGGCGATCGTGTTCCACGTGCGGAGCGTCCAGCCCGCGCCGATGCCGCCGTTGAGCGTGGTCGGACGGAACGTGAGCAGAAACACCAGCACGGTGGGCACCACGAAAAAGAACACCATCCACGCGAACGACGGCGCGGTCAGACCGAGTTCGCCGGCGTGATGGCGTACCTTCGCCCAGAACGTCCGCTTTTTCACCGCGGCGGCCGAAGCGGCGTCACTGCGCGTTTCCATCGGCGGAGGCCTCCGCGGCGCCCTCTTCGGGCGACGGTTCCGATTCCGGGTGGTTGAGGAGGTTTTCGTCCTCCTCGTCGTAGTTTTCAAGCATGTAACCGTCGTCCGCATGCCACGAAAGCCAGGCCTTCTGGTCCCACATGATCGGCTGCTGATCGAGCAGGAAGCGGCTGTGCACCTGCAGGACGGAAAGCTCCCAGCAATCGTCGCGGTGCTCGCCGGTCCAGACCCAGAAACGCGTGTAGGCGCCCTGATAGACCGCCTGATCGACGGTCACCGGGAACACGTTCAGTTTGCCGCCGTGCAGATCCTGCGGCTTTTCGTGCGACAGATGGAGCTTTTCCGGGCGGATCGAAAGATAGACCTTTGAACCGAGCTTGATGTGTTTGTCGTTGTAGCAGGTGATGATGCCGAGGTCCTCGACGACGACCTCGCAGTACTCGCTGTCGACGATTTTGGAAACGACGCCTTCGAAAAAGTTCGTGTCGCCGATGAACGCCGCAACGAACGACGAGCGCGGCGCTTCGTAGATGCGCGAAGGAGTGTCGAGCTGTTCGACATGGCCCTGGTTCATCACGGCGATGCGGTCCGAAAGCGACATGGCCTCGTTCTGATCGTGCGTGACGTAAAGGAACGTGATGCCGACCTTGTCGTGGATCGCGTCCAGCTCGATCTGCATGTGCTGGCGCAGTTTAAGGTCGAGCGCGGCGAGCGGCTCGTCGAGCAGCAGAACCTGCGGCTTGAGGACGAGCGCGCGCGCGATGGCGACGCGCTGCTTCTGACCGCCGGATATCTGGGTCGGCTTCTTGTACGCCTGGCCGCGGAGCTGGATGAGATCGAGCATTTCCTCGACGCGCTGCTCGATTTCTTCGCGCGGACGGCGCGCAAGGCGCAGACCGAACGCGATGTTGTCCCACAGAGTGAGATGCGGAAACAGCGCGTAATTCTGGAAAACGGTGTTCACCTGACGCATGTTCGCGGGCACGGACGTGATGTCCTTGCCGTCGAGCAGAATGCGCCCGGAATCCGGCTTTTCAAGCCCCGCAAGCATACGGAGCAACGTGGTTTTACCGCAACCGCTCGGGCCGAGCAATGAAAAGAATTCACCCTTTTTGACGCTGAGCGACACATCGTCGACCGCGGTAAGCGGACCGAAACGCTTTGTCACGTGGTCGAACTTCAAGAAATCTTCCATTGCGGAAAACCCTCGTTTTCGAAACTTTTTCGGAAAATGGTCGGGGTGTCGAGATTTGAACTCGAGACCTCTTGCACCCCAAGCAAGCGCGCTACCAGGCTGCGCCACGCCCCGACGGTGAGGTTCGCCGCATGTGCGGTGACGGCGAGAAAAACTAGCAAAGCGAAACGATGAAGTCAAACGAAAGTTTTCACTTGTCGTGCAGTTTTCAAAACCGGAATTTTTGCAGTTGGCAAAACCGGACGGATTCAGAGCCGCCTTACGTTCGGATCGTCCGAAAACAGGACGATCGGACGCGTGCCGTTCTCCGGCTTGTTGCGAACGCACGAAGCGCCGCGTCGTCCGCGGCATTTCAAAAATAATTTCAAAACCGTTGTCAGATTCGCGGCAACGGCTTGTATACAGTAGTAGGTGCGGGAGCCATTGGATCCCGCGACCATTGCCGCCGCGTCTGACAAGCGGCGAAACACGAGTGCAAACTCACAACACCAACTCACAAAGGAACATCGACATGTGGTACTACGCAATCAATGGCGGATCTCATACAAAACGGGACGGTTGGACACGAAACCCAGGTCTGGAACGAAGGAATGACTGCATGGGTTGCGGCGAAAGACACCGAACTTGCGAACCAATTGAAAGGCATCCCACCGTCCATGCCGAACGTTCCGCCGCCGCCGCCGAACGGAGGCAGTCCCGTCGCCGCCGTGCTGAAAAAATCCGTCTTTCAAATCGTGACATTCCTCCTTTTCCCGTTTGTCGGGATATTTTTTTCGTTTTTCGACACCGCCGTCTTGAACAATATGGACTATGACAACCTCGGCGGAGCAATGCTTCCCGCGTTGATTTTATGCGCATTGCCTTTGGCGGCGCGGCTGTTTGCGAAGAAACTTGAAACCTCCATACCCGACATCGCCAAAATCACGTGCATCTATTCATGGGTTATCGTTGCAGTCGCCATGTACGGCGTGTTCTGCACAGTTCTGGACACAAAATACGACATGAGTGATTACATGGTGACGGAAAACGAAGAAAAGTGCGACAGGTAAGCACTGATGACATCCATATCCGTTCACAAACGGTTCCGCCATTCTCCGTGACGCGGGAACGTGTTTTATCGAACTGTGAGAAAACGCTTATGAAATGGCACTGCATCGAAAACGGCACGCGCCGCGGTCCGGTGGATGACGCCGCCATGGAGTCATTGATCCGGGAAAAGGCCGTCACTCCGGACACGCTCGTTTGGAATGAAACTCTCACCGGGTGGATTAAAGCCGGACAGACAGAGCTGGCGCATCATTTCCAAGCCGAAGAACCCGCGCCTCCGCCGGTTCCGCCGCCGACCGCTCCGCAACCACCGCCACCGCCGTCGGCGAAGCGGCAATCCGGCGAACAGAGTTTTTACCGTTTTTTGAAAAATCCGATCAGTCTGGTAGCCGCGCTGGCGTCAGGGACATTTTGCATGCTCCTCGCATCGAAGATCATTAACCCGAATGGAATCAGCGTGACGTTGTGTGGCGCCTGCGGAATGTACACCGGCAACTTCATCTATGACGCCTTGAACAAAAACAAACGGTGACGGACCTCCGGTTGCGTCATGAGCCGCTTCCATCGACCGATGGTGAACCCATCTGGGCGATCCGCCCGCAAAACGAGACCGTATGAAACGCAGTGCGTCCTGACGACGAACTGCGCTCGTTTGCGTTTGCGCCGCGCTGATTGTTGTGCTAACCTTTGCTCCTGTCCGGACGGAAATCCGCCCGGACGACAATTGAACTCCCTTTGCATCTACAAAGCCATCGCTTGCTTGAAACGCAATCGGCCGCAGTCGAGCCGTACGCAGCCCTCAACCGGAAACGATCACCGGGTCACATGTTTTCGAATGAATTCACCGGCGATTGAAATCAGCGCGCGACGAGCCAAGGCGTTGGGTCGACCGGCTTTCCGTCCTTTTCGATCTGGAAGTGCAGATGTTCCCCGGTGGCGCGGCCTGTGCGGCCCATGCGGCCGAGAGGAGTTCCGGCTTCGACGGCATCGCCTTTCCCCACGCGCAACGAACCGCGTTCCAGATGGAAATACTTCGAAACGATTCCGTCGTGATGTTCGATCGCAACGAACGTTCCGGCCGGACCGTCGGAATCTTCCGCCGCAATGACGACGCCGGCGTCGCATGAGAGGATCATCGTCTCGACGAGCATGCGTCCGTTCCACAACGCGCCGTCCACGCCGCCGTGGAAAGAATCCGTTTCGCCGGTGACCGGGTGCGTGCGGCGACCGAATCCGGACGTTACCTCGAACAGTCCTGGATCCGCCAGCACGCGCGATTTGAACCTGACGGGTTTTCCACGCGATTTGTGCGGACCGTCCAAAGCCCTGCCGTTGAAGAACACTTCGTCGCAATATGCGTCCGTGCCTGGTGCGACGACGAATTCAGCGCCCGGAGCATCGATCGAAATCGCGCGCATGGTCGAACGCTTCGACTCCATGAAGACACGCGGCGTCTCAACACTTGCGACCGTCAATTCGTCCACCGGCCCCGCGGCATTCACGTCGCCGGCATCGTCCCACAACGAAAGACCTTCCGCGAAATTGCAGCCCGTGATCCGCCCGCAATGTGAACATCCGCCGACGTCAACCCGACCGGCGGTGACGTTTTCGACTTCGAAACCGTCGACGCACAGAATTTGAATGCGCTCCGCCGTCACGCCGCAAACGCGCAATCCGCGGACCGTTTTCAACAGGAAGACACCGTTTTTCCAGACGCCGCCCTCGATGACCACGTCTTTGCACGCGGAGTCGATTCTGATCGCGCATTTCTCCTGATTGCACAGCATCTCCGCGCCTTTGCAGGCAGAGATGGCGACGGACGACGTTATCCGGATCGCATCCGGGAGATTGTAAACGCCCTGCGGGATCACGACCCTGTCCGAACCTGAATCGCAGGCCGCCTGAAACGCCGCCGCGTCGTCGCTCTTTCCGTCTCCGACGGCGCCAAAATCTTTGACCGAAACAACTTTCACGGAAGAAACTGCCGATGAGCGCGCCTTTAAGAGGCAATGAACGAACGCGGCGGAGACGAAAACAAGCGCCAGACCGCAAAGCGGCGCGATGAACCGCTTCACGGAGAACCGAGCAATTCGCCCCCTATCATCTCGCGGCGCCAGCCGTGCGTCAGCGGATTGGAGGCGTTTTCAGGATCGACCACGAGCGCAGTGACGTCCGCTCGGCTCGCCAAAAGCTGCGGATCGATTTTCAATTCCCCGGCCTTCGCCGCGACGCGGGAGAGCGCCGAATCGACCGCCGCGCGCACCTCTGGATCAAGTCGACGCGAGACCGGCGGATCCGGCCAGTCGGATTCCATCAAAGAGGGCGCCCCCCCGAGCGCGGTCTCGTACGCCGCCGCGACACCGTGCACCATGCCGCCGCGCAAACCGCGGTGGACGATTCTTCCGACCGCGCGGTCGCGGGCGATTTCCGCGAGCGTGACGTCGTCCGTCACCCACGCGCGCGGCATGTTCCACTTGCGGGCGAAGGTTTCACGCGCGGCGGCCACGGCGCGCAGCACGGCGAACCCGCGCCGGTCCAGACGCACGGGCCCGGTTTTCACGCGGCGCCAGACGTCTTCCGGATCTTGTTCGGCGAAATCCGCAGGCGCGCCGATCGCGGCTAGATCCTCTTCGAGCCACCGCGCCATGCCGCGCTCGGAAACGGTCGAGAGCAGATTTTCGCGCAATTCGGGAAGATAGCGGACGTCGTCCAGCGCGTATTCCAGCTGTTGCGGGGAAAGCGGTCTGCGCGTCCAGTCCGTGCGCGTTTCCGTTTTCGGCAGATCGATTCCGAGCGTGTCGGAAAGCAGTTTCTGCAGACCTATGCCGTAACGGTGGCCTGCGAAAGCCGCCGCAAGACGCGTATCGAAGACGTTCGCGGGCATCGCGCCGGTCCAGGCGTGAAGCAGAGCCAGATCCTGATGCGCGTCGTGCAGGATTTTGACGACCGAAGCATCGGCGATCAAACCGCCGAGCGGAGACGGATCGATCGGCTTCAGGCAATCGACGGCACCGCACGCCGTGCGTCCGCACCCGAACTGCACGATGCCGAGCGCCGGCCGGTACGTCCGCATCCAGACGAACTCCGTGTCCAACGCGGCGACGCCCGCCGCCCGCATCTCCGAACACGCTTCGGAAAGTCCGGCGTCATCAACCGTGAAATCTTTCACGACACCTCCGGGTTCACATCACCTTGCCGCCGTCGCGCAGAAGCAGGAACGACGCGGGACCGTGGAAGCCGAACGGAGCGAGCTGACGCACCTTGAACGGGCTTTTCGAGTCAAACGCGAAATCCACGGCGTCGCGCGACGCCGGGAAAAACACCGAATGGCGGAACGCGAACGAGAGGCGCGGAAGCAGTTTGGTGAAAAACAGGTTGTCGGAGTAGTCGGATTTCCACGGCTTGCCTTCCGCGCGCGCTTTCCACTCCGCGGCCACCATTTCGCACGCCTTGCGCGAACGCAGCGACAGACCGCCGGCCATCGGATGCACGTTGAAACGGTTCGAAAGGAAACGCCGCCACCAGGAACCGCGCGAAAGCGGCGCGCCCCAGTAGTCGCCCTTGTCGAGGAACGAACCGAGACCCGGACGGATCGGGAAACCGTCGCTTTCCACGATGAGAACGAACGGCGTGGAGAAACGCTCCGGAAGACGCGCGTTGATGTCGGCGTACATCGACTCCTTGCGGCCGGGCGTCAGCGACGGCTCGATCTGGATTTCGACCTGCCCGTTGAACGGCTTGGCGAACGCGTCGAGCGCGGGAGTCGCGGCGTTCGCGACGATCACGGTTCGCAGGAACCCGCAATGCCGCCACGTTTCGCGGATCGCGCATTCCAGATACGGGAACTGGTCGTCGGATTCCGACTGCGGGAAAAAATGGTATGCGAGCAACGTGACCTCGCTGGGACCGTACGCCGGAAGCGGGAAGTCGCGGTCGCGCTCAAGGCGTTCGAGCTGCCAGGCGCGGAGCGCGGAACGGGCCGAATTGCGCTCGGCGTCTTTCTTGTTGCGACGTTTTCTGCGGTTTGCCATCGTGAATGTAAGCCGTGTGAATGGTTACTGGAGATCGTCCATCGTGACGACCGGCACGTCCTTGCGCGCGGCGTCGGCGAGCGGTGCGAGCTTCGACGAATCGAACGCGTATCCGTCCGGACCGAGCGGCCACACGGCCGGAGCGGTGTTGAGCACGGCGGCCTTGAAACCCTGGACCGTCGCGCCCATGTTGCCGGTGTGCGAGGAATTGCACCCTTCGTTTTCGATTGAAAACGGATGTTCGTAGCCGAGCTTCATGAGCGTCTCGAGGAAACGGGTCCAATCCATCGAATCGCCGCCGCCGAAACCGGGAACGCGCGGCTCGTAGTGATGGCGGTCCCATTCGTTCGCGGGCAGCGGCACGCGCGCGCGTTTGGCCAGTTTCGCCGACACGCTCTGCGCGGGGAACAGGCGGCCCCAGTGGATCGCCGAAGCGTCCGACGCGAAATTGCGCGTGCCCTTGATGTGGATGCGGCGTATGCGCGAGAAATCGGACGCGAGCAGGACCTCGGAAGGATCGATGTGCTGCCACACGTCGTGCGACGGATCGTACGTCTCCGCGTGCGCGCGGCTCGGGATGAGCGCGTACATGAGTTTGCGCGCGGCGAGGCACGCGGGAAGGTTGTTGTACGTCATCGGCGCCGAAACGCTCCTCCACCCTTCCATCGGGCAGTTTTCGTACACGAGCGTGACGCCGAGCGACTCCGCGTATTTCACGATGGGCGTGAAGACCTTCTTGTAAAGCATCAGGTTCTTCTCGAACCCGCCGTCCTCCGCTCCGAGTTCGGCGTTGTAGCCGACGAACGAACCGACGACGACGTCGTTGCGGTCGCCGCCGAGCAGGTGCGCGATGCGGATGAGTTTGAGGATGTGGTTCTGGTTCTTGACGCGCTCGGCGGGGTCGCCGCCGATGAGGTTGTCGTAGGATCCGAGCGAAACGCGCAGCTTTTCGCGAGACAGAGTCGCGAGCAGCTTCTGCGCGTCGTCGCGCGTGAAGTTCTCGTAATCAAGGTGCGTGGCCACGTGGTCGTTGCGCGTGCCGTCGCGGCGGAACACGCACAGCTCCATGCCCTGCGCTCCGATTTCACGGGTTTTCCCGATGACCTGCTTGAGCGAAAGTCCGGGAAACGCCGACGTCATCACCCATATCTGGTTGTTCATCGCGGTTTCTCCTCGTTTTGAAAGTTGCGGCGGTTCAGCCCTCGATGCCCATCCAGACCGGCTCGGCGCCGGACTGCTGGAGCGACTCGATTTCGGCGAGCGCGGCGCGCAGATCGGCGCGGCGCGCTTTGTGCGTGAGCACGATCACGGAGGCGTAGCCGTTTTCGACTTCGCCGCGCTGGATTGCGGAATGGATCGAAACGCCGTGCTTCGAGAACACGCCGGTGGCGGCCGCGAGGGACCCCGGGGCGTCGCTGAGCGAAAGGCGGACGTAAGCGCGCGAAACGCACTCCTCCTCCGGCTTGACCGCGACGGGGCGGGAGGCCTTCGGGACGGTGACCAGACGCGTCGAACCGGCGGTGATGGAGCGCGCCACTTCGGCGATGTCCCCGATG
>JAZUJQ010000061.1:0-3200 GCA_045642845.1 Kiritimatiellia bacterium | reverse complement strand
ACATGGCTACGATCCGACTCCGTTTCACGGGTCCGCAGGCGCGCAAAGCCTCGCGCGACGAAGCCGCGTGGCGGCGTGTCGAACACTGCCACTGCGTGGCTTCCTATCTCAACTCGGTGCTGATCGGAGCGTACGCGCCCGTGGACTGCGGTTCGGCGTCGGGGCAGAACCTGATGGACGCGCGGACGTTGCGCTGGGACGAAGAAATCGCTTCGTTCACCGCGCCGGATCTGCCCGGCAAGCTTCCTTCGATCGTTCCTCCTCTCACGGTCGCCGGAACGGTCGCGCCGCGATTTTCGGCGCTCGGGCTCGGGGCGGACGTCCCGGTGCTCGTGTGGTCGGGCGACAATCCCGATTCGATTCTCGGCATGGGCCGTGCGCATCCGGGCGGCGCCGTGATTTCGCTCGGAACGAGCGACACGTTCTTCGCCGCGCTCGCGGAGCCGCCGTCGGATTTCGGCGAAACGGGCAATCTGTTCCGCACTTCGCTCGGCGGATGCATGCCGCTCGTGTGCTTCGCGAACGGATCGCTCGCCCGGGAGCGCGTGCGCTCGAAGTTCGGGCTCGACCGGGCGTTTTTCGACGCCGGCTTCGAAAGCGAAACCGTTCCCGGAAACGAAGGCCGGCTGATCCTTCCGTGGTTCGAACCGGAAATCACTCCGCGCGTCGCGACGCCCGGCGTCCGGTGCAACTTTTCCGACGCCACGCCCGCGCAGTGGGTGCGCGCGACGTTCGAATCGCAGGCGCTCGCCATGCGGGAGCATTCCGGAATTTACGGTGATTTCGCGGCCGTCGGCGTCACCGGAGGCGCATCGCGCGCCCGCGGTTTCCTGCGCATCCTGTCGAACGTGTTCAACGCCCGCATCGAACGGCTGGACGTCGTCGAAGCGGTCGCGCTCGGCGCGGCCGTGCGCGCGCTTTCGCATGTCACGGGCGAGGATCCGGACGCGCTTTCCGCGGAGTTTTCAAGCGTGGCCGAAACTTTCGATCCCGATCCCGCCGCGGTCGGGATTTACGCCGGCATGGCCGAGCGGTACCGTGAATTCGCCGCACGCGAGGTCTCCTGAAAATGCTGCCGTTTCCGATCTATCTCGCCTCCAAATATCTGCGGCCGAAACGGTCGTTCGCGTCGCTCATCCCGGTGATAACGGTGTGCGGCGTGATGCTCGGCGTGGCGATCCTGATGATCGTGCTCGCCGTGATGACGGGGTTCGGCGACGTCTGGCGCGAGAACATTCTGTCGTTCAAGCCGCACGTCGTTGTGCGCTGCCGTTACGGCGAAATTCCCGATCCCGACGCGTTGGCGGACGTCATCGAAGCCGTGCCGGGCGTGAAGAGCGCGTGCCCCGCGATCATCCTGCCGGCGATGCTGCGCATCGAGGGCGGCCGCGACCCGGTGCAGGTCACGGTTTTCGGCATCGATCCGGAACGCGGTTCGGTGCTGGACGGTGCCGCCGGCAAACTCTCCGCCGGCGAATTCGACGTCACGGAAGACCGAGTGATGTTCGGCTGCGATCTGGCGGCCAGATTCGGGGCGCGTCCGGGCGACAGGTTCCTCTGCTATTCGCCGCTCAACCTCAAGTCCGCGGATGAACTGTATTTCCCCGAGTCGGTGACCCTCGCCGGCGTGTACGACATGGGAATGCGCGATTTCGACGACGGGGTCGCGATCTGTTCGCTCGGCATGGCGCGCGATCTGCTCGGCATGGACGGCGGGGCGCGCTATCTGCAGGTTCAGGTGGACAAGCCGGAAATCGCGTCGTCCGTAAGGGCGGCGATCGAGGAGGCGGTCGGGAATTTCTACGAAGTCACCACGTGGGAGGAGGAGGACGTGGCGCTGTTCGAAGCGTTGCGCACCGAAAAGACGATGATGTTCATCCTGCTCGCGTTCATCGCCGTCGTGGCGGCGTTCTGCGTCACCAACACGCTCATCGTGATCACGATCCAGAAAACCCGCGAAATCGGAGTTATGAAGGCGCTCGGTTTCTCCGGCCGCGCCATCCGCAGCGCGTTCATGTTCTCCGGGATGATGCAGTGCGTCGTCGGCGAGGCGCTCGGCATAGGGCTCGGGTCGCTCGTGCTGCACAATCTGCAGAACATCGTTTCGTTCCTTTCGCATTTCGGAATCGAAGTTTTCCGGAAGGAGACGTACGGAATTCCGCAGGTGCCGTGGCGCATCGAAACCCCGGACGTGATCGCCGTGACGGGCATCGTTTTCGCGTTCTGCTTCTTCGCGAGTTTTCTGCCGGCCACGTTCGCCGCGCGCCTCGATCCCGTGCGCGCGATCAACCAGGAGTGACGCCGTGCCGATTCCGTTTTCAACCGTCGCCAATCTGCGCGTCCGCGCCGGAATCGGCGCGGCGGTCCGCGCGTGGCTGGACTCCGCGGGGTTCACCGAGGTCGAAACCCCGGTGCGCATTCCCGCGCCTGCGAACGAGCCGCACATTCTGCCGCCGCCTTCCGGCCGCGCGTTTCTGCGCGCTTCGCCCGAACTCCAGATGAAGCGCCTTCTGGCCGCCGGCATGGAGCGGATATACCAGATCGGACCGTGTTTCAGGGAAGGGGAGCGCGGCGACCGCCACGCCCCCGAGTTCTCGATGCTCGAGTGGTACCGTTCGCCGGGCGGGTATCTTGAAATCCTCGAAGACATGCGCGGTTTCTGCAACGCCGCGGCCGCCGCGCCCGGCGTTTCGGACGCCGCCGCGGCGCTGTTTTCCTCGCAGTGGGAAACCATCACGGTGCGCGAGGCCTACCGCCGCTGGGCGGGGTGGGATCCGGTCGCGTCGTTCGATGCGGAACGTTTCGATCTGGACATGGCGCTCGTCGTCGAACCGTCGCTTCCGCGCGACCGCGTCTGCACGCTCATCGACTATCCGCGTCAGGCCGCTTCGCTCGCGCGCCTGAAGCCGGACGGCGCCGTCGCCGAACGCTGGGAGGCGTACGCAGGCGGAATCGAACTCGCCAATGCGTTCGGCGAACTCACCGATGCGGCGGAGCAACGGGCGCGTTTCGAGTCCGCGCGCCGCGAAAAGATTTCCACGGGTGAGACGCCGATGCCGCTCGACGAGGATTTCCTCGCCGAACTGCCGTCGGTTTCTTCGGCCGGGGGCGCGGCCCTCGGCGTCGACCGGCTCGTGATGACTCTGATCGGAACGGGGCGGATCGACGACGTCCGCGCGTTCCTTCCCGAAACCGGGAGG
>JAZUJQ010000060.1:0-4624 GCA_045642845.1 Kiritimatiellia bacterium | reverse complement strand
CGATGCTTTTATTCCGTTCTTCTTCCGGGACCTTGCGGCCGTCGACCGCATCCACGATGCGTGGCTCGAACAGCGGAAACCGCGCCAAGGTCGCGCGGATGTGCGCCAACCGCTCCGTCTGCTCCGGCAGATGGATCACGTACGCCGGAATCGACGATTCTGTTTTCGGTGAATCTTGCATGCGTTGAAACGTTCTGAATCCAACGGCGGAAAGTATACAAAAAACGGCGGCGTTGCGTCGGGGGGCGCGGAGGCGCGGACGGGGGAGAAGTTGTCGGAGTTTTGTGCTAGAATACGGCTCTCAAATTCAAAAGCGGCCATGCTTCAGTTACAAGCCGACGACTACAAGGTCAATCTCGAGGTGTTCGAGGGACCGATGGATCTGTTGCTCTATCTCATCCGGAAGGACGAGCTGGACATCTACGACATTCCCATCGCCCGGATCGCCGACGAGTACGCGCAGTATCTTCAACTGATGAAGATGCTGGACATCAACACGGCCGGCGAGTTCATCGTCATGGCGGCGACGCTGTCCTACATCAAGAGCCGCATGCTCCTGCCCGCCGAGACGCGTCCCGACGAGATCGTCGACGAGGCCGACGAAGGCAAGGACCCCCGCTGGGACCTCGTGCAGCAGCTCCTCGCCTACAAGAAGTTCAAGGACGCCGCAAACGCCCTCATCGAGCTCGAGAACCGCCGGCAGAACATGTTCGTCTCTTCGGGCGCGCCGCTCGTGGCCGAGAGCGACCGCAAGGAGGAGAAGACCCTCGGCGAAATCGGCATTTTCGACCTGATCAAGGCGTTCAAGGACGTCCTGGAGCGCGCGCCCGTGAAAATGGAGGGCGAAATCGCCCCGATAAAGTGGCGCGTTTCGGATAAAATCGACGAAATCACGCGCGTCACGCGCGCTCACGGCCGGATCGGATTCTCACGTTTGTTCAACGCCGAATCGCCGCGCGGCGAAATCATCGTCACTTTTCTGGCTCTGCTGGAGCTGCTGCGCCTGCGGCGCGTCGTCGCGCGCCAGGACGCGGCGTTCACGGAGATCGTAATCGAGGCCTTCGACGAAGACGAGGAGGCCGCCCGTCCAGTCATCGAGGAAAACGCAGATGTGGAATCATGATTCAGACAAAGATGTCGCTCTGACCGCGATCGTGGGCGCGCTCGTGCTGGGCGCGGATCACGCGCTCACGGCCGCCGAAATCCACAAAATCGTGGAGGACGTCGAGATTTCACGCCGCGAGCAGGCCTCGCAGGCGCCGGACGTCACGGACGCGGAGCTCGAAGCGGCGCAGGCGGAGGCGGACATCGCCGCCGGCCGCACGCTCGGCACGATTCCGAAGGAGGAAGCCAAGGCCGCGGTCGAACGCGCCCGCGCCGAGCGCGAGGCGCGCGACAAGGCCTCGGCGCAGATTCCCGCCGGAAAAATCTGCCAGCCGGCCGAAATCCGCGCCGCCGTCGAGAAGGTGCGCAAGGCGCTCGCCGACGCCGGACTCGGGTTCGAAATCGTTGAAATCAACGGCGGTTACCGATTCCAGACTTCGAGCGACTGCGGTCCCTGGGTGCGGCGCATGCTCGGCAAGGGCAAGGCCGCGCTGCTGTCGCGTCCCGCGGTCGAGACGCTCGCCATCATCGCGTACCGTCAGCCGGTCTCCCGTTCCGAAATCGAAAGCGTGCGCGGAGTGAACGCCGGGCATGTCATCAAAGCCCTCATGGAAATGGATCTTGTGAGGATCGTCGGCCGCAGCGACCAGCCCGGCCGGCCGTTCCTGTTCGGCACGACCGCCGCGTTTCTCGAGCATTTCGGGCTCAAGTCGCTCGACGATCTCGAGAACATCGAAGGCGCGCAGGACCTGTTGCGCGAGAAGACGGAAGAGGTGCGTCCGGACGGACTTGTCCAGACGCTCATCGTCAAATGATTCAAAACGGAGAATGAAATGGCAACCATAAGAACGCTTTTGACCGACGCTTACAGCCAGAACGGCGATTCCTCCGCATTGCGGTGGAAATCGCGGCGCGACAAAGCCTGGCACGAGTGGTCGTATACCGAACTTTACAACCGCGCCCGCGTGGTGTCCGAAATCGTCGGCGCGCTCGGCGTCAAACCCGGCGACCGCGTGGCGCTTATGATGGAAAACCGCGCGGAATGGTGCGCGATCTACCTCGGCGTTTCGTGCATCGGCGTCACGGTCGTGCCGATCGACGCCAAGCTCCAGCCGCACGAGGTTTCGCACATCCTGTCCGATTCCGAGGCCGTGGCGTTTTTCGGCTCCGGCCACGTGTGGTCGCTGATTTCCGAAATCGGATATTCGATCAAATCCCTCAAGCACGTCGTCATGCTCGACGGCGCGGTTCAGGAACCGTTCAAATCCGGCGGCGTGCGCCATTACGATTACAACGCGCTCTGCGACGAGTGGACGGCGCGTTCGCGCGGCTCGGATTCGTTCTTCGACCGCAACGTGCCGCGCGAGGGCGACGTGGCGTCGATCATCTACACCTCCGGCACGACGGGCCGTTCCAAGGGCGCGATGATCACGCATGCGAATTTCACCGCGCAGATGTCCGCGCTTCAGTATTTCACGGTGAATCCGGACGACAATTTCCTGCTCGTTCTTCCGCTTCACCACGCCTTCGCGTTCACGGCCAGTTTCCTCGTGCCGATCGCCGCCCGCTGCTCGTTTTCGATCGTCGAGAGCCTGCGCACGATTCCGGAGAACATGCGCGAATGCAAACCGTCGGTCATGCTCTGCGTGCCTCTGCTCGCGGAAAAGATGCTGGACGGCATAAAACGCAAGCTCAGGAAAAACTATTTCGCACGCCTGCTGATGGCGCTCGGGCTCGGCCGCGCGGTCGGCCGCGGCGTGATCGGCGCGCTCGGCGGCCGTCTGCGCATCCTCATCGTCGGCGGCGCGGCTTCCGACCCCGCCATGCTCAAGGCGTGGCGGCGTTTCGGGCTCACCGCGCTCGAAGGGTACGGTCTCACGGAGACGGCGCCCATTTCGGCGCTCGCGCCGGAGCGCGACATCCGCATCGGGTCCGTCGGCAAGGCGCTTCCTGGCCACGCGCTGCGCATCGCCGATCCGAACGGCGAGGGTATCGGCGAGGTCGAGGTGAAGGGTCCGAGCGTCATGAAGGGCTATTTCCGCAACGAGGACGCCACCCGCGAATGTTTCGACGGGGATTGGTTCAGAACCGGCGACCTCGGCCGCATGGACAAGGACGGCTATCTCACGATAACCGGCCGCAAGAAGTCGCTCATCGTCAACCGCGAAGGCAAGAACATCTATCCCGAGGAAGTCGAGCTGGTCATCAACGAGTGTCCGCACATTCTCGAATCTCTCGTGCTGGGCTACCACGTGCCGGGCGAGGTGAAGGGCGAACACGTCGGCGTGATAATCGTGCCGGATTACGATGCTATCACGAAGGAGCGCAGCGCGTCGTCGCTTTCGCCGCTCTCCGACGCCGAAATCGAAAAGCTCTGCATGAATGAACTGCATGAATCGCTCAAGTCGCTCGCGACGTACAAACATCCGCGCCGCGTGCAGCTGCGCGCCGAACCGTTCATGAAGACCAACACGCTCAAAATAAAGCGCTACCTTTACACTCTTGATTCAACCGAGGAGAAGCAGCAATGAATCGAATTTTCACTTCGGAGTCCGTTTCCGAAGGACATCCCGACAAGGTCGCCGACCGGATTTCCGACGCGATTCTCGACGCCGCGCTGGCCGTGGACGACAATGCGCACGTCGCCTGCGAGACGTTCGTGGGTCCGCGCTTCGTCGCCAATCTGGGCGAGGTCACGGCGAACGGGTGGAACGGCATCGACCGCCGCGAAATCGCGCGCAACGTCATCAAGGACATCGGCTACGACAACCCGGACGAGGGTTTCGCGTGGCAGAATTTCGAGTATCTCGACAAGATGCAGGGCCAGAGCGCCGACATCGCGCGCGGCGTCGACCGCGGCGGCGCGGAGCTGCAGGGCGCCGGCGATCAGGGCATCATGTTCGGTTACGCCACGAGCGAAACGTACGAGTACATGCCGGCGCCGATTCTTTACGCGCACCGTCTGATCAACCGTTTCACGCACGAGCGCAAACACGGCCACATCCCGTGGCTGCGGCCCGACGCCAAAAGCCAGGTTTCCGTGCAGTACGATGGCGACCGCCCCGTCCGCATCACCGACATCGTGCTTTCGCACCAGACGACCGACAAGGTCTCGATCGAGGAAATCCGCAGGAAGATCGAAGCCGTCTGCCGCGACGAACTTTCCGACGCCGTCTGCGGCTCACGTCCGCTCGTCGACGACAAAACCTCTTTCCACATAAATCCGACCGGCCGCTTCGTCATCGGCGGCCCCGCCGGAGATTCCGGGCTCACCGGGCGCAAGATCGTGGTGGACACCTACGGCGGCGCCTGCGCCCACGGAGGCGGCGCCTTCTCCGGAAAGGATCCTTCGAAGGTCGACCGCTGCGCAACGTACTACGCGCGCTACGCCGCGAAGAACATCATCGCGGCCGGAATCGCCGACCGGTGCATGGTGCAGGGCAGCTACGCCATCGGCGAAGCCGCTCCGGTTTCGTATTTCATCGATTTCTTCGGCACCGGACACGGCCCGGCCGAGGAG
>JAZUJQ010000059.1:0-2957 GCA_045642845.1 Kiritimatiellia bacterium | reverse complement strand
TCTGGTGGGTGTCGTACTTGGACTGGGTCTCGAGCCGATTCGCCTGCTTGCAGAGATCGGTCTTCCCGGCCCACCCGAGCGGGACGCGCACGAGGACGCTGCGGTTGCGGTCGCCCCAGCAGACGTTCGTCGGCGCCTCCTGATGCGGCACGAGGCGGAAGTACGAGGTGGGATTGCGGTTGCCGAACGCGGTGATGGAAGGCGCCAGCTCCATCATGCCGGCGATCGCGCGGCGCGCGACGGGCGACACGGCGCCGTTTTCGAGCATCGCGTTGCGGCCGTCCTTCATGAGGCGCATGTGGATGTGCAGCCCGGAGCCGGCTTTGCCGACCGTGATTTTCGGCGCGAAAGTGACGTCGTATCCGCGGATGAACGCGAGGTTGCGGATCATCCATTTGGCGATCGAGAGCTGCGCGGCGGCCTTTTCCGCGGGGCACGGCAGGAACTCGATTTCGTTCTGCTCGTAGATTTTGCCGTCCTGCGTGAAATTGCCGACTTCGGAATGGCCGTATTTGATGAGGCCGCCGGCGCGCGAGATGCAGAGCATGCACTCCTGGCGGAACGCGTTGAACTTCGCGTACGGCGAGGACTCGTGGTAACCGCGCTGGTCGGCGGCCGGGAACGCCTCCGCGTCCGGCGCGATCACGTAGTACTCGAGTTCGCCCATGGCCTCGAATTCCATGCCGGTGTCGCGGCGGAACGCCTCGCAGGCCTTGTGCAGAGTGTATTCGGGGGAGCTTTCGAGCGGTTTGCCGTCTTTGTCGAAGAACGAGCAGAGCAGGCACAGCGTCGGCAGCGCGGCGAACGGATCCATGAAAGCCGTGTCGAAACGCGGAACGACGTACAGGTCGCTCGACGACGCCTCGATGAAGGAAAACAGCGACGAGCCGTCGACGCGTTCGCCGCACGTGAGGATTTCATCGAGATACGCCGCGTCGTTGATGACGAAGTTGAGCGTCTTGAGACGCCCGTCGCCGGCGGGGTAGAGGAAATTGACGTGCCTGATGCCTTTTTCGGCGATGAATTTTTCGATGTCCTTCTTCGTGAACGCCGCGTTGCGGTTGAGCGTGCGGTCGAGAAGCCCGTAAGATGAGAGATCGGGAAGTTCCGTGTTCATGGTAATTGGGTGTTTTGATGAACGTTGCCTGCGATTCTAACACATTTCCGCGCGGACTGCCTCGCGACGGACGTCGGCGGGGCCGGATTGCGAATGGCGCCGCCATGCAACGTTCGTATCCGGGATTTGGCAGATTCATCCGTTTCGGGAGGGCAACACGAGAACGACTGCGGTCTTCGCCATCAAGTATTTGCGTTCAAAGGGATATGAGGCTTCGGACGACCTGTTCAAGGACAAGTCCTTTTATTTCCGCAATGCGCTCGTACGGGCCAATTACGAGAACCGGAAGTTGAATGTCGAGAAGACGCAGCTTCCTCTTGAAGACTTTTTCAAAGTGCTGCTGTTCGGGGTCGCCCAGATTCCCAGGATGAAGAAAAACTGATAAATGACATACAATCAGTTGATCCCGGGCGAGGCTAGCAACCTGCGGTTTCATGCAAACGATCGGATGATAAACGCGATTCAGGCGCGGCGGACGGGGAAGAGCAGCTGCGCGGACGAAGCGAGAGCGGATGCGGTAACGGCGGTAAGGGTCGGGCCGATCGGCGCGGCGGCGGCGAGGTGGTACGCCGCGACGCCGACGAGCCACGCGCAGAGGTTCCACGCCGCGCATCCGCGTTTCACGAGATACGCGTCGGTCAGCAGAACGGTCACCATCGGCGCGAAGACGGACGATATGAGGCAGAGGAAGCCGATGTAGTCGTCGGTCAGACCGCACGTCGCCGTCAGGCAGCCGATGACGCACACCGCCACGCCGACCGCCCTGACCGGCGCTTTCGCGAAAACGGATTTCGCCGATTCACCTGAAGAATACGCATCCAGAAAGGTCGTGGTTACGGTCGAGAAAACCGCCACCGTCAGCCCGATCGCTCCGACTCCGGACTTCACGATGGCGTCCGCGATCGAGGCCGCGCCGCTTTCGGCCATCCGCATTCCAAGCGCGTACATCCAGATGCTGGCGAGCGTGTAAACCGCCGCCGAAACCGCCGCCGAGAGTTTCGGCCGTCCGGATTTGGACGTGTAGTCGGAAATGAGAGGCAGCCACGAAATCGGCATCGCCGCCGAAATTTCGAACGCGGGCCAGAATCCGGGTGTGACGGGTCCGTCGGCAGTCCCTGCGCCGGGCGTTTTCAACGTGAGCGCGACCGCCAGCGCCGCGAGCGCAGCCATCGTGACCGTCGCCAGATGCAGACGGTCGCCGAACGCGACGAAAATCCAGACCGCCGTAAGGACCGCAAGCGCGATGCACGCCGGGACGGGGTTCATTCCGGTGAGCGCGGACACCGCCGAAGCGCCCTGATCCAGCATCACAGCGGTCCAACCCGCGAGCTGGACGACGTTGAGCGCCGCGAACATCCGCATTCCGCCGACGCCGAACGCCGAGGCCGTCGTTTCCATGGCGTTCTTCCGCGCGATCGCGCCGAGGAGTCCCGCCGCAAACAGCAGCGATCCGCCGAAAACGTGTCCGGCGACGAGCGCGGACCAATCGCCGCCGATCGAAAGCCCGGCCTCTATCTCGGCCAATGAAATCGCGGCGCCGAACCAAATGACGCCGTTGGAGAAAACTCCGCCAGTTTTTTTCATTTTTTCCTTTCGCAGGCATTGCCCTGATCAAGTTCTCGGGTGTGATCTCAGCCGACGCACGTCCGTGCGGCAGCACCCCGTTTGAACGCGCATACTACACTTTTGCCGCGCCGGAATCCAGCGCGGTCCCGGCTTGGCCGCCAAGGCACGGGGCGCTCATTCTCCGCGGCGGAAAACTCCGACGGCTGGCAAACATGCTCCGCTACCGCTACGCCTGGCTCCCCGGCGCTCAGCCGCAGCATTTCGGCGTGATGGA
>JAZUJQ010000058.1:0-7287 GCA_045642845.1 Kiritimatiellia bacterium | reverse complement strand
TGAAGGCGTCGAAGATTCCGCCGAAGCGGGGGAGCGCGACGTGCTCGCGCTCGATCCGGGCGCGGACGATTTCGTCGTCGGAATCTCCGCCAGCGGAGGAGCGGCGTACGTGACGGCCGCGATAGGCGCGGCGCGTGCGCGCGGCGCCAGGACCGCGGCGGTCGTGAACAACGAAGGCACGAAACTCGCGGCGGCGGCTGACATCGCCGTCGTGGCGCTCACGGGAGCGGAACCCGTGAGCGGTTCCACGCGCATGAAAGCCGGCAACGCCCAGAAAATGATTCTCAACATGATATCCACGGGCGCGATGGTCAAAACAGGCAAAGTCATCGGCAACCTGATGGTGAATCTGCGCCCGGTCAACCGCAAGCTCCGCGCCCGCATGATTTCCATCGTGCGGCGTCTGGCGTCATGTTCCGAAGAGGAAGCCGTGGCGCGGCTCGACGCCGCGGACTGGTCGATCCGCGCGGCGGTGAAATGACCGTCGCCGGGACTCCGCGACTGGCGGAGACCCCGTTTTACGGATTCCGTTCAGCCGCCGCGTCCTGAAACGGCCGGTCGGGGTAATCGACGCGCCAGAGGAAGAGTCCTCTGGCCGGCGCGGATTCCACGCGCGCCGTGCGGATCTTCGATTCGAGTATCGGACGGGCCTCCGAGGCCTTGGCGCGGCCCGTTCCGACCGCCACGAGGAATCCGGCGATGGAACGCACCATTTTGTAAAGGAAGCCGTTGCCGGCGACGCGTATTTCGACCTCGGGCGACATATCCGCGACGTCCACCTTGTACACCGTGCGCACGGTGCTTTCGATCGGGCGCTGCGGATTCGCGCAGAAGGCGGCGAAATCATGTTCGCCGACGAGTTCCGCCGCAGCCGCGCGCATCGCGTCGAAATCCAGTCTGCGCGGCACGTGCAGGCGGGGGCGGCGCAACGACGGATCCATCGTTTCCGCATTGTAGATCAGGTAGCGGTATTCCTTGGAATGCGTGCTGCGGCGGGCGTCGAAATCGTCCGGCGCCCGTTCCGCGGCGCGGATGCGTATGTCTTCCGGAAGCCGGTCGTTGAGCGCCCGGCGCAGCGATGTGCCGGAGATTTCGCGCGCGAGGTCGAAATGCGCGACCTGTCCGATCGCGTGGACCCCTGCGTCGGTGCGTCCGCTGCCGTTCACCTCCACGGGCGCGCCGCCGGGCGAAAGCGGCAGCAGCGCCGTTTCGATGTCCTCCTGCACGCTCCTTTCGTCCGGCTGTTTCTGCCAGCCGTGGATGTCCGTGCCGTCGTAGGCGACGAGTATCCGGTAGCGCGGCATGTCAGTCGTGCGCCGCGGCTTTGCGGAGATAAGGCATGAAACGGACCGTGTAAGTGACGGCCGAGACCGCCGTAAGGGCCAGAAATCCGATTTCCAGCGCCAGCGCCGTCGGCTCGGCCCATCCGGGAAGGGCCGCGTTTTCGAACGTTTCGCAACGCTTCGCCAGCCAGTTCAGTCCGAGATAGAGGTGCACGAGAATGATGATCGGGAAACCGAGGAACGTACGGAGTTTCCCGGAGAACGAAGCGCGGACATCCGCCTTGAATTCGCTCGCCACGGTGCGCAGAAACGAAACGAACTGGTCGCGCAGCATGCTCACGATGTCGATCGCGAGCAGAAGCCACGCGTGTTTGAAATCCTCGCAGTACAAAGCGATGAACGTCGCGGATGGGAGCGTGGCGACGTAGAAAAACTTGTCCATCAGCGGATCGGAGAGCGCTCCGAAGCGGCTGGTCACGTTCCATTTGCGCGCGAGTTTGCCGTCGAACAGATCCGTGATCGCCGAGACGGCGAGAAGCGCGACGGCGGCCGCGAGCAGCGCCGGAGAAGGAACGGCGAGCACGAGCAGCGCGCAGACGCAGCCCGCGATCACGAGCGGACCGCGCGAAAGCGTGAGGGCGTTCACGAAGACGAATTTGTTCATTGACGGATCAATCGAATGTTTCGCGGGAGAAATCATCGATCATTGCGTCGATTTCCGCGATGGTGTTGAACTTGAGCAGCTCCGCGGCGTAGCTTTCGCAACGCGTGACGGAAATGCGCGAAATCAGTTCGCGGGCCGCCACGATCTGGACCGGTTCAAGCGAGAAGGAGCGCAGGCCGATGCCCACGAGGAAGGGAATGAAGCGCGGGTCGCGGCCCATTTCGCCGCAGACGCTGCACGGGATGTTGTGGCGGTGCGCGGCGTCGGCCACGGTCGCGAGCGTGCGCAGAACGGTCGGATGCTGCGGAAGGTAATTTCCGGCCACGGCGGAATTGGTGCGGTCGACGGCCAGAGTGTACTGGATCAGATCGTTCGTGCCGATCGAGAAGAAGTCGGATTCCTCGGCGATGGCGTCGATGATGCCGACGACGGCCGGGACCTCGATCATCGTGCCGATGAACGGTTCGTGGATGGTCTTGTCGCCGATTTCGACGCGGAGCGCCGCGAGGCACGTCTCGACATGCTGCCGGGCCGCGCGGAATTCCTCGAGCGAGGAAATCATCGGGAACATGATCGAAACGTCGTCGCGGGCGCGGTTCTGGATCGCGTGCATCAGCGCGCGCAGCTGCTGCTCGAAGATGTAGCTGTTTTTCAGCGTGAGGCGGATGGAGCGCAGACCGAGCGCGGGGTTGTCCTCCTTCGCCTTGCACAGGGAGGAGACGATTTTGTCGCCGCCGGCGTCGAGCGTGCGGAACACGACCGGCGAGTCCGGCATGGCGTCGAGCACGCGTTCGTAGATGGAAACCTGTTCGGCTTCGGTCGGAAGCGACTGGCGCATCAAAAACGGAAATTCCGTGCGGTAGAGGCCGACGCCTTCGGCGCCGGCGCCGCGCGCGGTTTCGAGTTCCGCGAGGATGTTCACGTTCGCGTTGAGCGTGATGCGCACGCCGTCGGCCGTGCGCGTCTCGGCGTCGCCGTTCGACACGATGCGCGGCCGTTCTCGGGACTCGGCGCGGGCGCGTGCGGCGAAGTGACCGGCGACCGCTTCGTCCGGGTGCACGTAAACGGTCTGGTTGGCGCAGTCGAGGATGATGTTTTCGCCGTCGGGGAGGCGCAGAGGGTTGCGGTCGTGGACGATGATCGTCGGGATGCGCAGCGAGCGCACGAGCAGAGTGACGTGCGCGGTGGCTCCGCCGCCGCAGAGCACGATGCCGCCGAGCCGGTCGCGCGCGATGCGCAGCACGTCCGACGGCATGATGCGGGACGAAATTATGATGGAGCCTTCGCGTTTGTCGGAGGAATCCGAAACGTCCTCCGAGGTGGCCGCCTCGAGCAGGCGCAGACCGAGGTCCTCGACGTCGCGCGCTTTTTCGCGGAGGTAGTCGTTCTCGGCGTTCTCGAAGACTTTTACGTAATCCGACGTCACCGCCGCGATCGCTTCCGGCAGCGATTTTCCGCCCTGGGCGACGGATTGGCGGATGCGTCCGGTGAAACTCTCGTCGTGCAGAATCATCGCGCTCGCTTCGAAAATCATCGATGCGGCTTCGGGCAGGCTTCTGTCGAGTTCTTCGGTGAGTTCGCGTATGTGCGCTTCGACGATGGCGATGGCTTCGTCCAGATCGCGGCGCGCCGGCGGATACACGGCGTCTGCGCCGTCTCCGATCGTAAGTCCGACCCGCTTGTGGACCATGCAGCGGCCCATGGCCCAGCCGTTCGAGACCGACTCGCCGCGGAACACCATCTGGCTTTCCACCTTGAGCTTGCCTTCGGTCTCTTCGCCGCCGGCGACCTCGCGGGCGTTCGCGAGCATGAGCGCCTGAGCGCTCTGGATCGACGCGCTCAGCTCGACCGCGCGGGCGCGGATTGCGGAGATTTCGTCGGCGAGGAACGGCGTCCCCGTGCGGCGGTGCAGCACGAGCACGCCGACGCGTTCGCGGCCGCGCAGGAGCGGGATGCCGAGAAAAGTCTGGACGTCGTCGTCCGGAAAATTGGCGTGCGACACGTAGCCGCGCATGGTCGACGCCATCTCGGAATAGATTGGTCTGCGTTCCGCCAGAACGCGGCCGACGACGCCTTCGCCGAGCTTGAGCACGACCATCGCCCGGCCGAACATCGGGAAGCCGTGGGCGGCGCGCATCGTGAGCGTGCCGTCCTTTTCGTCGTAAAGAAACAGCGTGCAGCGGTCCGCCTTGAACGTTTCGGCCAGAGACGAAACGATGTCGGCGAGGAACCTTCCGGTTCCCGCGTGCGGATTGACGTTGACCGGCGCGGTTTCGTTCACTTCGTTCAGACGCGGGGTTCGACGATCTCTTTCACGTTGTAGACCGTCTTTTTCTGCGATTCGTAATATGTGCGCGTGTTGAGCTCGGCGTTGAGCCCCATGATGAGCAGCTGCACGGCGAACCCGATGAACATGAACGGCGCGATGACCCAGAACGGGCGCTTGATGAGCATCGTGGCCGTGGCGGAGGAGGACGTGAAGATCCAGTCGAAGCCTACGACGGCGAGCATGAGGACTCCGACGAGCAGGCACCAGCCGGCGACGCGGCCGAAGAGGTGCATCGGGCGGTTGCTGTACTTGAGCAGGAACTTCATCGTCATCGTGTCCAGCACGACGCGCGGGATGCGCGCGAGGCCGAACAGCGCCGCGTATTTGCTCGTGCCGTACTGGCGCGCGTGGTGATGCACCGGGATTTCGACGATCTTGCCGCCGACCCACGAAGCGTGGGCGATGACGAAGCGGTGCATTTCGCCGTAGAGGTGGAAGCCCTTGATGACTTCGCGCTTGTACGCCTTGAGTGAGCAGCCGTTGTCGTGGATCGGAAGGTTCAGGAACCACGCGATGAAGCCGTTCATCACGCGCGACGGGAACGTCCGGATCGCGGAATCCTTGCGGTCCTTGCGCCAGCCGGAGACGATGTCGGCGTTTTCGCGCTCCATGCATTCGAGCAGGGCGGGGATGTCCGCCGGGTCGTTCTGGAGATCGGCGTCCATGGTGACGACGGTTTTCCCGCGCGCGAAATCGAAGCCGGCCGAAAGCGCGGCCGTCTGCCCGCTGTTGCGGCGGAACCGGATGAGTTTGATTCCCTTGTAAATCTCCGCCTGTTCCTTGAGAACCTTCCACGACATGTCGGTCGAACCGTCGTCGACCAGCAGGATTTCGTAGGTCTTGCCGGACTTGGACAGCACGTCGTCGAGCGCCTTGCACAGGGGCGGAATGGATTCCTCTTCGTTGTAGATCGCTACCGCGACGGAGAGATCGAGAAGTTCTTCTGACATGGCGTGTTTCCTTTCGTGAAAGTCGTTCCGTGCGCCCGGAGGCGCGGTTCAGGAGATGCCGTTCGCCTTGCGGAAGCGGGCGATGAGGGCGTTGGTGGAGGAGTCGTGCGCGAGCGGCGAGGCGGATTTGAGCTCAGGGATGATCTTCTTCGCGAGGACCTTGCCGAGCTGCACGCCCCACTGGTCGAACGAATAGACGTCCCAGATCACGCCCTGGACGAACACCTTGTGCTCGTAGAGCGCGACGAGCGCGCCGAACGTCGCCGGCGTGAGTTCGTTCGCCATGATCGTGTTGGTCGGGCGGTTGCCGGAGAACGTCTTGTGCGCGACGAGATTTTCGGGCACGCCTTCGGCGCGGACCTCGTCCGCGGTTTTGCCGAACGCGAGCGCTTCGGTCTGCGCGAAGAAATTCGCCATCAGGTCGACGTGGTGTTCGCCGATCGGATTGTGCGAACGGCAGAAGCCGATGAAATCGGCCGGCACGAGCTTGGTGCCCTGATGGAGCAGCTGGTAGAACGCGTGCTGGCCGTTGGTGCCGGGTTCGCCCCAGATGATCGGGCCGGTCTGCCAGGTCACGGCGTTGCCGGACTTGTCCGTGGACTTGCCGTTGCTCTCCATGTCGAGCTGCTGGAGATACGCCGGGAAGCGGGCGAGATACTGGTCGTACGGCAGGATCGCGCAGGACTCAGCGCCGTAAAGATTGTTGTAGAGTACTCCCAGAAGCGCCATCGTCACCGGCAGGTTCTTTTCGAACGGCGCGGTGCGGAAATGCCGGTCCATCGCTTCGTAGCCGGAGAGCATTTCGCGGAAGCGGTCCGGACCGATCGCGATCATGAGCGAAAGGCCGATGGCGGAGGGGAGGGAATAGCGGCCGCCGACCCAGTTCCAGAAGCCGAACATGTTCGCCGTGTCGATGCCGAACGCGGCGACTTCGTCGGCCGCCGTGGAGATGGCGACGAAATGCTTCGCCACGGAGGCGGCGTCGCCGTTGTAGTGCGCGACGATCCAGGCGCGGGCGGTGTTGGCGTTCGCCATCGTCTCGAGCGTCGTGAACGTTTTCGAGGCGATGAGGAACAGCGTTTCCTCGGGATCCATCCCGAAGGTCGCCTCCGCGAAGTGCGTGGCGTCGACGTTCGAAACGAACTCGAAGCGCAGATCGCGGTCGGCGAAAGGACGCAGCGCGATGTTCGCCATGCAGGGGCCCAGATCGGAGCCTCCGATGCCGACGTTCACCACGTTGCGGATGCGTTTCCCGGAGAACCCCCCCCACTCGCCGGAGCGGCCCTTTCCCGCGCACCCCGCCATCGAGGCGAGCGTGGCGCGGACGCCGGGCATGACGTCTTCGCCCTTGTCGAAGCCCGCCTCCGCGCCGCCGTTGCGCAGCGCGGTGTGCAGCACGGCGCGGTCCTCCGTGGCGTTGATGTGTTCACCGGTGAACATCGCCTCCGCGGCTTCCTTCACCTTGCAGGCGCGCGCCAGGGCGTAGAGATCGGCCATGGTCTTCGCGTCGACGAGGTTTTTCGAAAAGTCGAGCGTGAGCCCGGCGCCTTCGATCGTCATTTTTTCCGCGCGGGCGGGATCGGCGGCGAAAGCTTCGCGCAGGGAGAAACTGCGGGCGGCCCGGAAATCTTTTTCAAGCTCCGCCCATTCGGGTGTTTTGGTGAACATGGAAGGGTTCCTGTCGGAAATTTGGTTCGGTGGCTGTTACGCGTCGAGATCCGCTTCGGCCTGCTCCATGAGGTCGTCGGGGATGTCGGCGTTGTGGTAGACGTTCTGCACGTCTTCGTTGTCGTCGATGGCGTTGACGAACTTGAGGATCGCCTTGGCCTGCGCCAGATCGCCGATGGCGACGGTGGTGCCTTCGATCGGGCGGTAGACGACTTCGGCCGACTCCGTGGGGATGCCCTTGGCTTCGAGCGCGTCGACGACGGACTGGAAATCGGACGGCGCGGTGACGACGGCGAAACCTTCGTCCTCGGTCGTGATGTCCTCGGCGCCCGCTTCGAGCGCGACTTCCATAACCTTGTCCTCGGTTATGCCGTCCGCCGCAGGAATCATCAC
>JAZUJQ010000057.1:0-2886 GCA_045642845.1 Kiritimatiellia bacterium | reverse complement strand
GGAAACGACGTCCATCGCGCGTTCGACCGCGCCACGGCGCGATGCATCGCATTCCCGGACGATCTCCAGCGCCGAATTTGTCTGCAGAAACGCGTAGCCCGGCATCGTCCAGTCGATCTCCCGCGCGCTCAAAGAGCCTGTTTCCGCGGTCCGCTCGAGCGCTTCGTCCGCGAGCGCTTCGTACCGCGCCGAACACCGTTCCTCTCCGGAAACGCGCCATGCGGCGAGATGGATCGCCGGCAGACGCGCCGCCTCGTGCGGACGCACGTTGCGCATTTTCAGCAGCCCCTTGGGATCGACCGCACCCGTCGCGTCCAGGGCGTTCCAGTCGTTTTCGGCGGTGACGTTCGCCGCCAGACGATCGGAAACCGCCGTCAGGGCGCGCCCGACGGCGTCCGCTTCGTCCGGCGAAGCCATGCCGCTTTCAACGTAAAAAAGCAGCCCGTGCGCGAAATGCGTGAACTGGTCGCGCGACGACTGCGTGCAGATCGAACGCCCGTCCCCGGCGCACAGCCCGCGCGCCACGAAGCCGCTCACGCCGTGGGCCGTCGCAAGAGACAGCTCTCCGGCGGCGGCGCTGCGGGCCGCGCGCGCGATGCGTTCCCGCTCCGTGGCGCTGTCCGCACCGCGCCACGCCGCCGCAAACGCGCGCAACGCCACGCCGCCGAGAATCGCGCAGTTCTCCATGCCGCGGCCGTAGGCGCGTTCCGGGGTCCACGGCATGAACCCGTCCGTGAACGAAGCGGCCGGCTCGCACAGAGCGGGCTCGGTTTCGTAAAACAGTTTCGTCTCCGGCGAATGAAACCGGCGGAGCGCCCGCAGCGCGTTTGACGGAAATTCAACTTCCATGCCGCACATTATAACGTTTATTCCGGCTGCGTGCCGCGAAGCACTCCGCAACGTCAGCTGAGCCTGTTTGCCGGCCGTCGGAGTTCTTCATCGCGCGTATGGGCAACCCTCGCCCTGGCAACCGGCACCTTTGCCACCGCCGTCATACTCGTCCCACCCGTCCTGCTTGTCCTACCCCCGTGCGCCCACCCGCGCCGTGGTGGCGTTCGAAAAGAAACTCCGATCCGTGAAGCTCCCGCTACCGCTCCGCCGAATGTTCTGCGCCACGCACCACCGATTCGGCGCACACGGGATTTGGAGGTGGACAGATTGACAAAATTACTCGACCGCGATCGACCCGATTTCCCTCCCGCCAAAATTCTGCGGCTGTGATCCGCGAAGCCGGGCGGAGCGGTAGCGGAGCATGTTTGACAGCCGTCGGAGTTTTCACCCCGGCGCACTTGCAAACCGCGCCTTTGTTCCGTTCGGAAAGAAACTCCGATCCGCGGCGGGCACCGGTCGCGTTTCATTCGCCCGCCGGGTTCTCGACGCTTCGACCAACGCCGCCGACCGCGCGTATTTCGAGCGGCATCCCGGGGAACGCAGCCGATGAACGGGTCGCCCTCCGTGAGCGAAAACGGAACGTGTGCCGTGTCTGAACATGCACGGCGCGCGGCGGCGATCCGGAAATTTGAACGCGCGGCGGCGTTGTGCTAGCATTTCGTTCGTTCAATCGCAACGGAGAACAACGATGAAACTTACAGACGAACAAGAGGCGTCGGTCCGCGCGTGGGCGGCCGAAGGAGCTTCGATTTCCGACATTCAGACGCGTCTGACGTCCGAATACGATCTGCACCTCAGTTATCTCGACGTGCGGTTCATGCTCATCGATCTGAACGTTTCTCCGGCGGAAAAAGAACCGCCGAAAAAAGCGCCTGAGCCGCCGGCCGCACCGGATGCGGAACCGGCGGACGAATCCGCGGCGGAATCCGGAGGCGCTCCGTTCGGCGAAGACGAGCCCGCGCCCGCAGGCGGAGGGGTTTCGATCGAAATCTCGAAAATCCAGCGTCCCGGCTTCGCGCTCACCGGTTCCGTGACGGATTCCACCGGCAAAACCGGCGAATGGGGCGTGACGAACGACGGCCGGATCGCTTTCGATTTCGGTCCGGAAAACCCGAAGTACCGGATGTCGCAGGAAGACCTCGTGGAGTTCCAACGCAAACTGCGCGACATGCTGTCCACCGGATATTGAACGCGTTCGACATGAAACACGTATTCTACGCATCGCTTTTTTCGGCGCTTTCCGCGATGGGCGCGGGTTTTTCCCTTTACGAAGGTTCCGCGACCGGCGTGGCGAACTATCCGCTGTCCGTCGCGCGCGGCGGCCGCGCGGGCGACCAGTACTTCAACGCCGCGACGCTGTCGGCCACGACCGGCACCGTGGTGCAGGCCGGGGCGTTCGTCGTGAAGCCGCGCATGTCCATCATCGGCCAGAACCCGTACACCGGGGAAATGAACCACCAGCCGGCGGAAAAGGAATGGTGGACGATTCCGCACGCGTATCTGGCGCATCAGGCGGACGACGATCTGTGGCTCGGAGTCGGGATGTTTTCGCGCGCCGGACTCGGCGGCGATTTCGGAAAAGACTGGTACGGGCGCTACAACAATTCGAACGTCGAAATCATCACTTACGACGTCAACGCCAACCTCGCGTACAAGCCGTGCGACTGGCTCACCGTGAGCGCGGGATTGACCGTCCTGTATTTCGACATCGACATCGGCCAGTCGATCGACGTCGCCGGTGCGCAGGGCCTGCGCCGCTACAACGACCCCGATCCGTCGCCGCTGGACGTCCGCCAGCGGCTCGACGGCGACGATTGGGCGTTCGGCTGCGATTTCGCTCTGCAGGTCAAGCCGTTCGAGCGCTTCGCTTTCGGCGTCGCCTATCACAGCCAGGTCGAAGTGGAAGCGCGCGGCAACGCGACGTACGAAGTGCCGGCGGTCATACGCGCGGCGGCGCCCGGGTATTTCCACACGGCGAAAATGTCCGGCGAAGTC
>JAZUJQ010000056.1:0-2718 GCA_045642845.1 Kiritimatiellia bacterium | reverse complement strand
ATCGGCGGCGGCACGAACACCCTCGTGGCCGACACCGGCTGCACGGGAGTTCTAGTGCGGTTGGGCGGCGGCGTGTTTTCGTCGATCGAACCCGACCCGTCGCCGTGCGCCGACGCCGCCGGCGCGCCCACGCGCCGCGTGACCGTCGGCGCCGCCGCGCCAGGTCCGCGCCTCGTCGCGTTCTGCCGTGAAAACGGACTCTCGGGACTGGAGCCGATGACGGGCATCCCGGGATGCGTCGGCGGCTGGCTCGCGATGAACGCCGGAACGAGATTCGGGTCGTTCTGCGACCGGGTCGAATCCGTCCGCGTCATGCGCCGCGACGGCACGGAAGCCGTGCTTTCGCGCGACGATCTGAACGCCTCGTACCGCGCGTGCCCCGGGCTCGGAGACGCGATCGCGCTGTCGGTCACGCTCGTGCTCACGTGCGCGCCGAAGGAGACGGTCGCCGGACGCGAAAGCGAACTTTCGCAACGCCGTCTCGACTTCAGCGGTCTGCGCACGTGCGGTTCGGTGTTCCGGAACCCGCCGCCCGGCGAGGACGGCGTCGCGCGCTCGGCGGGACAGCTGGCCGACCGCGCGCTGTGCAAAGGCCTGCGCGTCGGAGGAGCGCGGGTGACCGCGCGCCACGCCAACGTGATCGACGCCGACTGCACGGCCACGGCCTCCGACGTGCTGGCGCTGATGCACCTCGTCCGCGACAGGGTGCGTTGCGACTCCGGAGTGGAACTCGTCGCGGAAGTGAGAATCCTGAAATGAACGCGGAACTGCGGCCATGAACGAAAACACTTTCAGCGAACGTTGCGCGGCGGTGCTTGACGGCATTGCGTCCGCGTGTGAAAAAGCGGGACGGGATCCGTCGGAAGTGCGGCTCGTCGCCGTCACGAAAACGCAGCCTCCGGAAATCGTTTCGGAAGCGATCCGCGAGGGGCTGCGCATCCTCGGCGAAAACCGCGTGCAGGAAGCGCTCGCGAAGGCGCCGCTCTGCCCTTCCGCGGAATGGCATCTGATCGGGCCGCTCCAGCGCAACAAAATCCGCCACGCGCTGCAGCTTTTCACGACGCTGCATTCGATCGATTCGCTCGACGTCCTGCGCGACCTCGCGCGGATTTCGGAAGAGACGGGCGCGCGGCCAGACGTGATGCTCGAGGTGAACGTCGCTGACGAAGCCACGAAACACGGCTTCACCGTCGGAACCGTGCGCGACGCCGTGTCCTGGGTTCTCGCCGACGGCACGCTGCGCCTCACGGGGCTCATGACGATTCCGCCGTTCGTCACCGATCCGGAGGTCTCCCCCCCGCCGGCACGCTGCGCCCCACGGGGCTCATGACGATCCCGCCGTTCGTCACCGATCCGGAGCTCTCCCGCCCGCGCTTCCGCGCGCTGCGCGGCCTGCGCGATTCGCTCGAAAAGGAATTCGGGATTTCGCTTCCGGAGCTGTCGATGGGCATGAGTTCGGATTACGCGGTGGCCGTCGAAGAAGGCGCCACGTTCGTGCGCGTCGGCACGGCGTTGTTCGGGCCCCGCTCGGGCAAAGCCTGGAAACCGGTCCGCACCCCGGACTCGGACTCCTACTGGATCTGACCGAGTCTCGCATTTTCACGCCGATTTCGTTAGAATGGCCCGCGCTATGACAAGTAACGACTCCAATTCGGAATTCATCAACGAAGGCAGCCATGAAAAAGCCGCGGAGAGGCGTCAGAGACGCGCCGCTTTCGTGATGCATGAAACGCTTTTCCGGCGCAATCTGCTGATCGCCGGCGCGCTGTTCCTTTTTTCGCTCGCCGTATATTCATTCACGATCGCGCCCGGCGCCGTCGCGGGCGAACCGGCCGACATGCTTTCGGCCGTGCTGGGAGTGCGCACCGCGGGCATCATGCGGCACTTCATCTGGCGGCGCATCGTCAGCGGCGCGGCATCGCTTTCGCCGGCGCACGCCGTCCTCGCGGCCAACGTCGTCTGCATGCTGTTCTCCTCGCTGGCGGTCGCGCTCACGCACCTGTTCATGGCGCAGCTGACGGTCACTCTGATCGACCGCTCCAACCTCGAGACGCTGCTCAAACGCGACCCGACGCGCGACATCGCGCTCGTGTCGCACGCCTCCGGCGCGGTCGCCGCGCTCACGCTCGCGTTCAGCGCGCCGTACTGGTTCGCCGCGACGCAGTGCTATTTCCATTCGTTCTATCTGGCGTGGCTGCTCGGCGCGTGCACGCTGCTGCTGCGCTACGCCGTGACGTTCCGCACGCCGACCCTCGCCGCGTTCTGCGCGCTGTGGGGTCTGGGAATGTCGCAGACGTCGTGCTTCTGGGCCTGGCTGCCCGTCACGCTGCTTTTCGCCCTCTACCTCATGTGGGCGGACGAACGGCTTTCCTGGAAATCCTTCCTCCTCGTGATGCTCGGGGTGTTCGGAACGGCGGCGGCGGCTTTCCTCCTCAACGCCTTCGATTACCGCGTGTCCGACGCGCGCGCCCTCATGAACGACGAGCGGACGTTCTGGTTCGTGCTCAGAATGCTCGTCCGCACGGTCGCGACCGGCGTCACGGGCGCCGTGCCCTCGACGCACTGGCTGATTCTGCTCGGCCTCTGCGTGGCGCCGTGGCTCGCCTGCCTGCTCGTGGCGAAACGCGCGATCAACGGCGAACGCGGCGTCGCGATGTCCGCCCTGCACGTCGTGTGCGCCGCGCTTTCGGTGCTCGTCATCATCGACATGCGCTTCTC
>JAZUJQ010000055.1:0-2607 GCA_045642845.1 Kiritimatiellia bacterium | reverse complement strand
GGGGACGTTCTGCTACCCGCTCACGTTCACGCTGCGCGACGCGGCCCACCGCGTGCTCGGCGTGCGCGCCGTCACGCGGCTCGTTCTCGCATCGACCGCGATCTGCTTTCTCTCCGCCGTGTACCTCATGCTGTGTTCGCGCGTCGCCGTGCCGGACGGTTCCGCCGCGACCGGACGCGCGTTCGCGACGGTGTTTTCGCCGATATGGCGCATCGTGGCGGCGTCCGTCGCCGCGATGCTCGTCAGCGAACTGGCCGACACCGCGGTGTTCCAGGCGTTCGTGAAACGCGGGCGCGGCCCGGTCTGGCTTCGCTCCGTCGTTTCCAACGCCGTGTCCGTGCCGCTCGACAACATCGTGTTCTCCGTCGGCGCGTTCGCCGGAACGCTGCCGTGGGGCACGGTGATGCAGATTTTCCTCTTCAACCTCGTCGTGAAGTTCGTCGTTTCCCTCGCAGGCATTCCCCTGCTCTACACCGTGAAAGACCGCTGAAATGAAACTCTTAGTGCAACGCGTCTCCGAAGCGGACGTCGCGATCGACGGCGAAACAGTCGGCTCGATCGGGCGCGGCGTCATGACGCTCGTCGGCTGCCGCTCCGGCGACACCGCCGCGGACGCCGATTATCTGGCCGACCGGCTCGTTTCGCTCCGCATCTTCCGCGATGCGGACGAAAAGATGAATCTCTCGCTCAAAGACATCGGCGGCTCCGCCCTGCTCGTTTCGCAGTTCACGCTGTACGCCGACACCCGCAAAGGCAACCGGCCGAGTTTCATCCTTTCGGGCGATCCGGCCGCGGCGAAAGCGCTCTACGAACGCTTCTGCGGCCGCATGCGCGACCTGCTCGGCGCGGACCGCGTCGCCACCGGGGTGTTCGCGGCCGATATGAAGGTGTCGCTCGTGAACGACGGCCCGGTCACGATCGAACTGTGCAGCGATTCCAAATTTCCGCACGAATGAACAACCGTTTACAGGACGAAAACATGTCAAACGAATTCGAATACGTCATGCCCGACCTGCAGTTCAGCGTTCTCTGCGATGAAGTGCGTCAGGAAATCAACGGGAACTTCCAGTTCCTCGGCGTGTTCGCCGACGGCATCAGGGTGAAACAGCTGCCCGTGCGCGGCGTCAGGCTGTTCGTCGTGAACCGCTGGGCGAACGGTCTCGGAAGTTTCAAACAGCACACCACGATCTACATGCCGGATGAAAAGACCCCGCTGGTCAAAGGCCGCGACGTGGACGTGAAACTCGAATCCACCGGCAGCGTGCACACGTGCATCGAGGCGTTCGTGAACCTCGAAATCCGCGAAGCCGGCAAGTACTGGGTCGAGATCGAAATGGACGGACACCTCCGCTCCCGCTACGCCTTCAACGTCGCCTGCATCAACAAGCAGGCTCCTGCCTCGACCTGATTTTTTCAACCGCGGCCGATCGCGTCCGGACCGTCCGGGACCGCATCCGGCGGCCGTTGACGGGTTCTGTATTTCCGCAGCACTGCAAAGGCCGCGGCGGCATCGGATTCGAAGTCGACGACTTGCGCTTCGACCGAACAGGTTTCAACGCCGGCTGCAGTCAGCGGAACGAAAAAACCGTCTTGATCGAAGACGTTTCCCTCCGCCGGGAAAAGGCGTTTGTGAACGCCGTCGCCAAAGCCGTCGGACGTGTGCGCGTGGACGATCCAGCCCGCATGTTTTACGATTTCGGACATCGGTTCGTTCTGCGCGAGCATGTGAGCGGCGTCGGCCAGGACTTTCACGCGCGGCGAACCGACGCGTTCCGCGATTCCGACGCCTTGCGCGATGACGTTTATCAAGTTGCATTCGCTCCGGCGGAGCGGCTCGACGGCGACGGTCATTCCGTGTCTCTCGGCCAACGGCGCCACGAGTTCTTTGAGAAAACGGACGATCCCGGCGCGGCATTCGTCTTCCGTCAGCCCTTCCTCCGGCTTTCTGCGCCGCGCGCCCGCCGAACCGAAAACAAGGGTTTTCAGTCCGAGCGCGGCCGCGTTCCGGAAAAGCCGGGCGAGATACGAACGCAGGATCGCGTCGTTCCGGTCGGGACCGATGACGCGCATGTCTATGAAACAATTCGCCGCAAGCACCGGAATTCCGACGGATGCGATTTCGGAAAGCAGGGCATCGTCGGCGTCGGCGATGCCGCGGCAGTTGGATTCGACGTAATCGTAGCCGATCGTTTTCGCGATCCTCATGCGATTCACGTCGCAACCGCAGCAAACGCCGATTTTCACGATGCGTCACTCAAGCGTGACGAGGCCGCAGTCGAGCGAAGTCGTTTTGAGACCGCCTCCCCAGACCATGCGCCCGGACGCGCCGTTCTTCCCGTCGGAATCGCACAGCACGAGCGTACACCCGAACGTGGCGCCGCGGACGGGAGAAAAGCCCGGGATTTCGGACCACGGAATGCGCAGATCGTACGTCGTCGCCGTGCCGGAGCGTTCGACGGAAACCGCGTACACGGAGGAGTCCTTGGCAAGCTGTCCGGCTTTCGCGCCGAGCGAAAACGCCGCCGGGCGGAAGAGCGTGCATGCGCCGGAACCGCCGCCGGGCGAGGCCTTCGAAACATACCAGCGCAGCTGATCGTTTTCGGGACC
>JAZUJQ010000054.1:0-8793 GCA_045642845.1 Kiritimatiellia bacterium | reverse complement strand
CCCGCTTTGCGGGCGGCGTCCGACGCGGCGGCGATTTCGCCGTCGGTCTCCGCGAGCGCGGCGCCGCGGCCTTCGAGATCGGCGAGACGTTTCTCCGCTTTGTCGAGGAAATCAAGCACGTCGGAAATCGTGCGGCCGTATTTGTGCTTGAGCGACTCCACGAGAGACATGCGGTTCTCGAGCTCGAGCATGCGTTCTTCCGGCATTTCGAATTTCGAGAGCGAAGAAGATATGTCCGAGGAAAGCTCTCTCGAAGCGTTCGACAGCTCCGTGGCGCTTTCCAGCCACGCGCGCGCTTCCTGGGAACCGAGCGACACGGCCTGCTGGAGCGCGCGCACGGCGGCCGAAAGCGCGTCGGCGGCGTTGCCCTCCGCCTCGGACAGCGCGGCCACGGCGGCGGAACCGTTTTCAAGAATCCGGGAGGCGTTCGACGCCGCGGTGTACTCTTCCTGCAGCATTTCGCCGTCGACGAGCGGATCGAGCCGCGCTTCGGAGATTTCGCGGACCTGGAACGAGAGCATGTCTATCTCGCGGGCGCGGCTCTCTTCGTCGCCCGAAAGCAGTTCGCGTTTGCGCGCTTCGAGGGCGAGCAGTTCGCCTCGGCGCGCGGCGTACGCGGCGCGGGCGTCGGCGCAACCGCCGAACGAATCCAGCGCGTCGGTCTGGAAAAGCGGATCGAGGAGCGACTGGTTGTCGTGCGGGCCGTGGAAATCGACGAGGTGCGCGCCGATGCGGCGCAGAAGCCCGGCGGTGACGGGAACGTCGTTCACGGAACAGCGCCCGGCCCCGGCCGGGGAGAGCGTGCGGCGCACGAGCAGGACGCCGTCCTCGCACTGCGGGAGGTCCGCCTCCGCGAGAATCGCGTCCACGGCGGCGGCGGAGTCCGGCGGCAGGCGGAACACGCCGCTCACGTCGGCCTGCGCCGCGCCCGAACGCACGAGAGAACGGTCGGCGCGCGCGCCGGTGAGCAGCCCTATCGCGCCGAGCAGCACGGATTTGCCGGCGCCGGTCTCGCCGGTGACGGCGTTGAGCCCGGAACCGAACCGCAGATCCGCCTTCTCGACGACGGCCAGATCGCGCACTGAAAGCTGTTCTATCATTTTGAGCCGATTATACCAGAATCGGCCTTCACTCGCCAATAAGCGGTGAATTCGACGTTGCCCGCAGGACCTTTGATCGGCGACGGGCAGACCCCGACCCACTCGAGTCCGAGCTCGTCCACGCCGAACGCGCGGATCGACTCCACGACCTCCTGACGCACCGCTTCGTCACGCACCACCCCGCCCTTGCCGACCTGTTCGCGGCCGGCCTCGAACTGCGGCTTGATGAGCGTGACGAGAGACCCGCCGGGAACGACGACCCTCGCCATCGGCGGAAGAATGAGCCGCAGCGAAATGAACGAAACGTCGCAGCACGCGAACGCCGGAGCGAACGGAAGATCGGCCGGCGTCATGTTGCGCGCGTTGAAACCCTCGCGCCACCAGACGCGCGGATCGGCCTTAAGGCGCGGATGGAACTGGTCGTGTCCGACGTCGACCGCCGCGACGCGCGCGGCGCCGTGCTGGAGCAGACAGTCCGTGAAACCGCCGGTGGAAGCGCCGACGTCGAGGCAGTCAAGACCCTCGACCGAAAAACCGAAATTGGCGAACGCGCCCTCGAGCTTGAGACCTCCGCGGCTCACGAAACGAGCCTCTTCCTCGAGCTCGACGGCGATGTCGTCGGGATACGCGTTCCCCGGCTTCGGGTTGGGATGGCCTTCGACGCGGACCTTGCCTTCGCGGATGAGCCGTTGCGCCGCGGTGCGCGACGGCGCCAGACCGCGGGACACGAGAAGTTCGTCGAGACGGATTTTCACAAGTACGCGCGTATGCTTTTGCCGATGCGCTCGAGCGTGGCGGCGCGCACGGCGTCGTCCGGCTGGAGAAGCGTGAGACGGAAGCCGTTCATGTCGGTGTGGAACCCGGTCAGCGGCGTCACGCACACGCCTTCCGAGCCCATCATGTACTGCACGAAACGCTTGTCGGGGGCGACGCCTTCGCACGATTTTTCGACGAACGCGCGCAGCGTAGGATCGGCGATCGGCAGCGTGCGGTCGGACCTGAGCGCGCCGTCCTCGAACGTCACGCAGTAGTAGAACGCGCCGTGCACGGGATGCACGATCACGCCGGGGACGTTGTCGCGGAAATACTCGTAGACCTGGTTGGCGCGGCGCTCGAACATTTTGGAGCGGGCCTCCTTGAGCGCGGAGTAACGGGGATCGCCGTAAACCTTCGGGATCACGAGCTGCGGCAGCGTGGTCGAGCACACTTCCATCATCTTGCACTTCACGAGCGCGTCGCAGTATTCGGCGGACGCCGGCGTGGCGTTGCGGTTGAGCATTTCGATCCAGCCGCAGCGCGAACCCGGCCACGGGAAGTCCTTGGAAATGCCGCGCAGCGCGAGCGCGGGAACGTCGCCGACGAGCTGCGAAATATGCAGAGTTTTGGCGCCGTTGAAGCAGATGTGCGCGTAGATTTCGTCGCAGATTATGAACAGTCCGTACTTGCGGGCGATCGCGACGATCGCGCGCAGCACGTGCTCCGGATACACGGCGCCGGTCGGATTGTCTGGGTTGACGATCGCGATGGCCGCCACCTGCGGATTGTAGCGCACCTTGTTCTCGATTTCCTCGAGGTCCGGCTCCCAGTTGTTCTTCGGATCGAGTTTGAACTGCAGGTGCGGATAATCGCCGCGCTTGCCCTCGTTGGACGTGTGCGTGGGATAGGACGGAGACGGCATGATGACGCGCGCGTCCTTTTTGATCAAATCGTAGATTTTGTCGACGGCGTCCGCGATGCCGTTGAAAAACAGGATGTCGTCCGGTCCGATCTTGACGCTTCCGGGACGGTTCGAAACGACGTCCGCCAGAAACTCGCGCGTCGAAAGCACGCCGCGGCTCGGGCAGTACGCGAAAGATTTCTCGTCGCGCGCGACGGTGTCCGCCACGATGTCACGGATCCACGGCGCTATTTTCTCCCCCGCCGCGACCGGATCGCCGATGTTCTCCCAGGTTATCGGCCGCCCGAGTTTCTCGAGACGGTGACCGAAATCCACGATCTCGCGGATCTCGTAATGAAGGTTCTGAATGCCTTCGTGAACTATCGTGTGTTGCATGATGCGGAAGTATAGCAATGAACGGCGGAAAATGAAAAAGCAAATTCACCCGCCGGACGCCGGATGTTTTTCATCGACGCCGCCTCGACGGCCGCTGAAATGACCGGGACAACCGGGATCGCGTCCCGGTTGTCCCGGCGGTCTCTGACATCGACCTCAGTAGATGTAGATCGCCGAACCCGACATGCCGCGCAGCGGCTCGACGGCGCCGATGTAGTTCGAATATTCGCCGTCATCTCCGGTCCACGCGACGCGTTTTCCGGTCAGTTCCGGATTGGCGGACGTCTTCAGACGGCAGAAATTCGGGCTCGCCGGATCAAGCGACATGAACACCGGCCCGGGCGTGGAAACGTTGTCCGAAACCGTGACGTACCCGGCGAAATCATACCCGGCGTACTCCGTCAGCGTGCCGCCGTTCACGGTGCAATCGACGAAATTGTTGCGGAAGTGCGACCCTTTTTTGAATCCCGACGGCTTGTCCGTCGCGCTCTCGACGCCGGTTTTGCCGTAGGTTCTACGTTCATTGAAGATGAGACTGTTTTCATCGGCCATCACGAAAATATTGTCGAACACCTCGAGCGGGATATCCCCCTCCAATCTGGAGCGGCACAGGATGTTCTCGAAACCGACGACGGTGTTGTGGTGGAAAACGAAACCGTCGGTGAACGTTCCGCGGCAGCTTTGGCAGACCGTTTTGCTCTTTCCGGCGAGCGTCTCGTCATTGCGGAAAACGTTGTATGAGCAATCGAGCAGGCCGATTCCGGTGTAAGCGCCGCAGAAAAGGCCACTGTTCGCGTCTCCGCTTTCCGAACAGGCCGTGTAGCTCGGGCAGTTCACGAACCGGTTCGAAACCACGGTGACCGGGATCTTGGTGTTGTTGACCAACGCCTCGACGACACGCGTGATGTTCGTGAAGAAGCATCCCTCGAAGAGCACTCCGTCCCTTCCGACGCGGGCGAGCGGATGCTGGAACGCGGAGACGTTCGACATGAGCGTGTCGAACGTGCAATTCCGCACGACGGTGCCGGCTCCGGCGAATTGGAAAAAGCCGCTTGGATAGGCATTGCAACTCGAATAACGATCACCCTCGGCAGTCTGCCTGAACGAGCAATTCTCGAGCAAAAGTCCGTCCGCCGTGCAGTTGAGAATCGGCGCACCGGGATAATTCGCCTTGCCGAGCGAGTTTTTGCCGATCTCGACGCTGATGTTCCGCAAAACGACCGAGTCCGCCGAAATCATGAACGGAGGAACGATCACGCCGCCTTGCTTCGCAAGCCCTGCGTCTTGCGAATAAGTGTCGCTCACTTTGAAGAGAACGGTATCGTCGCCCCAGCTGGCGATTACCAGACCGGGTTTCTCTTCGGGGACGGCGATCTGATCCGCGTCTTCGTTCATCTGGTAAAGGCGGTCCGCTCCGCCCTTCACGAGCACGCGGTCGCCGGCGACGGCCGCAGCGACGCCTTCACCGATGGTCTGGAACGGCGCCGTCTGGGAACCGTCCCCGCCGGGCGCGGCGAGGGCGTCGACATAAACAGCGTTCATCGTGGAAAACGAACAGGCCAGAACCTCGAATTCGGTCGACGAACCGTTGATGACTTTGACAAAGCAATCGTACTCGCACCCGGATTCGAGATTCTCGGCCTTGTACGCGGCCGTCGAAATCCCGGGCGTCAGATTCCGGACGAACGTGTAATCCGGGGATTCGCCCTTCTTCACGACGGAAACATGGAGAGACCCGGTAACCTGTCCGACACCGAGGAAAATGTCGTAAACCGAAATCATCGCATCCGTGGGATTGACTTCGACCGCAGCCGCGCAGGCCACGGGATCGACCGCGGAGGTCACCTCGACGATGATCCTGTCGGCGTCGTCGATCGAAATCGGAAGCGAACCCGGCTCCTGGAAAACAACAACACGCGAATCGAAAACCTCGCCTGACGCATCGCACTTCCGGACGATCAGAAGGCGATTCCGATCCTTGGTCGTCACCACCGCATCCGAATGCAAAGTGAATTGCGTCACACCATCCGCCACGACCGTCCGTTCGGGTTTCACGGAAGAAACGACATCGGCCTCGGCGAACGATTCGGCCGTGGACGCCGTGCGGATCACGCCGTCCTTGAAATACTCTTCCGGACACGTCTCATCGAAAACTTTGACCTCATCCACGTAGATGGTGCCGTCCTCACCGTTGTTATCCGCACCGATGTAGATGTAATCCTTCCCGGTCAGCCAATAAGCCACCGTGGAATCGGCGTATTTTCTTCCGTCCAGATACAACGCCGGCTTTCCGGTGTCCGCCGGAACGGACAGAATCAGCGTGTGCCACGAGCCGTAAAGCGCAGCCCCGATGCCGAGCAAGTCTTGGTAATTGGTGGACCAACCTCCGGGACCGCTCGAAAATCCGTAAAGGCCGTTTTTCATGAACAGCCATCCATCGGCGTTGTTCGCCATGTTCAAAGAATAGAGACACGTGAAGTTGGCGGAATGTTCGGGTTTGGAAAAGAATTTCATCACCATGCACCACGGCTTGTTCTCCGTCGTGCCGACGCCTTGGGGAACGGCGAGAAAATTGCGCATGGGAAGCTTGATCGCACCGCCGCCGCGGACAGGAGAGAGCGGATCGGTCGAAGCCGACAGACCGCCGACGCCAGCCAGCGAAACCGCCGTGTTGTTATTCGAGCTCGCGTACGCGATTCCGTCGGAACCGACCGCGGCTTGCAGCAGATGCTCGGGATCATCGAACTTGAGATGATTCACGAGCGCGGCGTTCGCGCACAACGCCGCCGCGACGACTGAAACAATTCCAAGGATTTTTTTCATACCGTTTTCACCCTTTTTTTCACATTGCAATTGCATGGAAAAATCACGGCAACGGATCGCCGTCGGCGAACGGCTCGTGCGAAACCACGAGTCTCGCGAACTTTCTCGGAGCGCTTGCATCGACCGTGAGAACAAGCGTCGGCGAAGATCCGTCGCACAGGACGGAACCGCCCTCGGCCGTGAAAACGCCGGGCAGCGTTTCCGCCGTGAACACGGTGTAGTAAGCGCCGCCGACCGGATTGCCGATCGTAAGCGAGAACGTCTCCGTCCCGCCGTCCGAGCCGAACGAAAGCCCCGAGCCGTCCGTCGTGAGTTCGGGCCGGACCAGTTCGATCGTTTCACCGGCTTCCGCCGAATAGTAGACGCCGTTGAAGCTGCCGATGCTGCCGCGATTGAAGAACGAAACGCTGGAAACGGAGCGGACGCCGGACGCGTTGAAAGCGCACCAACCGCTGTTCCACCCGTCGCCGACCGTGTAGCGGACGAGCGGCGCGCCGTCGGTCGCGAACCGGAACTCCATCTTGTAGGAAACCAACGCCCCGGACTGCAACGGAGTTCCGCCGGACAGCGCCGTCCAACCCGACGACGACAATCCGTACGGCACGATGGTTCCGGAATCAACGAAGCACAACGCGCCTTTGGCCGTCGAAAGACCGTCGGCGGGAGGAAGCTTCTCGTACGCGGTCACGCCTGCGCGACCGGAAATGGAAACGTCGGCGCCGGGTTCCGACGGAGTCGTGGGTTCGTAAACCAATCCGAGCGACTGTCCTTCGGAAGATGCGGCGACGAAATCGACCGTCCGCTCGCCACCGGACGCGACGAGCTCGCTCGCGGTGCCGTCGGCGAGCGTCCACGTGCCGCGATCGGAAGGAACGTCGAACCAGACGGGACCGGTTTCGTACGCGGCGTCGCCGTCGAAATCAACCGTGAACCATTCCGTGTAAACCGTTCCTATGAACCGTCCGTCCGCCCGCGTCCCGAATCCGCCCGCGTCTGTCGCCGCAAACGAAAAGACGTTCGTGCTGCCCGGCCTGACCGAGACCGTCGCTGAAAGGTCGGTGGCGCGGTCCAGACCCGTCCACGCCTTGACCTGCGCGCCATTGAGGGTCAGGACGACTCCGACCGGGGCTTCATCGGCCCAGAGCAGACTGCAGGAGAGTGTCGCCGCCGTGCCGGCGTCGTTCACCGCGGCGACGGCTTCGCCCAGACCGATCGGACTGCGATCGGTGGAAACGACACCCGTCAAAGTCGTCGTCATGCCGTTTTCGTTGCCGAGTTCAAGCGTCCAGGAGTAATCCGTCGATGCAAGCAGACCGGAGCCGATTTCAAACGAAAGCGTTCCGGACTCCGCCACCGAGAGATCTTCGGTGCGGACGACGGTTCCTGCGGGATCGCGGACCGTCAGAACTGCGGTGAGATTGGTTCCGCCGCCGCCGAACGAAGTGACGGGAACGGAGAGCGTGAAACCTTCGTAAGAGGCGGACGTAGAAACAGACTCTTCGTCGTATTCAGGAGCCGTCGACGCCTGCGTCGTGAACCGGAATTCCGCGGAAGAAACCGCGCGACCGAGATCGTTCACCGCAGTCACGACAGCCGTGTAAGCCGTTCCGCATTCAAGAACGGCGGGCATGGCGTAGACGTCCTCGTACAACTCCGCGACGGTTGAAATCGGGAACGTCCGCGCCGCGCCGCCTGCGGCGGGCGTGACGGTCAGCGTGAGATCGGCGGACGACGCGCCGACGCCGATCGACGAAAGCCGGACGTGGAACGCCGCGTCGCGGTATCCGACGCCTGTGAGTTCGGACCAGAGTTCGGGATCTGCGAGCGCGGCCGGAGCCACGTACGTCGCGATGTCGGAACTTACGTCGTAACCGGTCCGTTCGTTCACGAGCCGCGCTACGGCGTACACGGTTTCGCCGTCGCGCACCGTGTAGCCGGTCTCCACGTTGCGGAGCGCGACATCGCGATCGGGCGATGCGATTTCGGTCGCCGTCGCCCACCCTTCCGAATCGTTGAGCGCCGGAATAGACGTGCCGGCGTAGACATAGAGAGTGCAGTCGTCGTCGTAAATTTCGGTGCTGACCGGAACGACAAGTTCCGCGCCGTCGCGGAAGAGCGGCGACGGGATTGTGACGAGTTGCGGGACCGTTCCGCGGGTGCGCAGCAGCGAACCGTCGCCCGGATCGCGGAGCGTGGACCAGGAGCTTTCGGGCAACTGCGCAGTGACGCCGTTGGTGTTCCAGGCGAAGCCCATTTCGCGGGTGGTCCACAGGTTGTAATCGGAATTATTGATCACGCCGGCGCCGCCGTTGCCGTTGCGGAACTGGAACTGGACGGGATACCAACCGTCTTTCTCGACGGAAACGGACGCGCCTTCGGACGACTGCCAGCTGACCTTGTCGAGGATCGTCCGGCCGTCGATCACGACGCCTTCGCCATCGTCGATCGCCGCGAAGAAGTTGTACGTGACGCCTCCCTTGAGGTACATCTCGCCGCCGTAGGCGAAAATCATGTCGAAGGCCCACCGCCAGGATTTTCCGGACCACGGATTGACGACGGCGGGGTCGCCGTTCCAGGAATTGGAGACGTAGACGTCCGCCATCATCGTGCCCGGAACGATGTCGCTCACATCGTCGCCGTACGACAGCAGATCGAGCGAGAAATCGAAGTTGCCGCTCTTCGGGAGCCCCAGTTTGACCTGGGTGAGTCCGGGCGTCCACGCGCCGGTTCCGCGGGGAACGGAAGGAATTTCCGCCGTCGTGACCCGGATGCGGTCCGCGGGCACGACGAGTCCGAGGTCGTTCTCGACCGACACGT
>JAZUJQ010000053.1:0-1795 GCA_045642845.1 Kiritimatiellia bacterium | reverse complement strand
CCCGGCTTCGCGGCGTTCAGCCGGAGCGTTTGATTGAATGAAATTTGTCATTTTCCAATCCCGTGCGCGCCGAATCGGCGGTGCGGAGCGCCTACCATTCTGCGGAGCGGTAGCGGGAGCTTCACGGATCGGAGTTTCTTTTTCAAACGCTGCCAAGGCGCGGGCTGCTCGTGCGCTGAGTGAAAAACTCCGACGGCTGTCAAACAGGCTCCGCTACCGCTTCGCCGTGCTTCGCGGCGTTCAGCCGGAGCATTTGATTGAATGAAATTTGTCATTTTCCAATCCCGTGCGCGCCGAATCGGCGGTGCGGAGCACGGACCATTCTGCGGAGCGGTAGCGAGAGCGCCACGGATCGGAGGTTCTTTTCAAACGGGGCAAATGCGCGGCTTGCCGAGATGCAGGGTGAAAAAACATGGGGGATGCGGTGCCCCGCCGCGTCACATTCGATGGCTCGTATGATGCAGAGACGCGGCGAGACGCCGCATCTCCTGCATCCGGTTCCGCTACCGCTCCACCATGCTTCCTGAGGCGGCGTGCGGAATCCGTTTGAAAACGATTCAAAGTTTTGATAACCTTCTTCCCACGGCACCATGCGGGTGTAACTCAATGGCAGAGTGGCAGCCTTCCAAGCTGTTTACGAGGGTTCGATTCCCTTCACCCGCTCCATGGCCGTGAAACAAGGAGCGTGTAATGAACAAGATGATATTGCGCATATCCCTGTTCGCCGGTGTCGCTTTGATGCTGGCCGGATGCGCCGATTCAGACAAATCTTCTCCGACGGAGGTCGACGCCGATCTCGTCCCGACGGTGGAAGAGGACGATTCGATCTGCTACCGGTTGTTCGACAAAATCAACGAGTTGCTCGAAGCCGGATCGACGAACGAGGCCAACGCCGCGTTTTCCGACGCTCTCTCCGACGGAGCGTACGCACCGTTCAAGCAGCGCCTTTTCGGATCGATGATCCGCTATCTCCTGTACACCGAGCAGGTCGAGGAAGCCCGCAAGGCGTATCTCGCCGAACTCCGCACCGCGCCCGACAACGCGCGTCCGGTGCGCGATTACATCTACGGATATCTGCTCCAGTCCGGCGACGCCGCGGGCGCTCTCGACTGGGCGCGCGCGATCGCCGCGCAGGACGTGGCGGTGGACTTCCGCGTCGAGGCCACGTCGTGGATCTGCGACGGGCAGCTCAATTCCGGCGACGTTCCGGGTGCGATGAAAACGCTCGAGGACGCGCTTGCGGAATTTCCGGCGGACGACGTGGCTCCGTTGGTTTCAACGGTCGGGCGTTCATTCATCGACAAAGGCGAAATCGCTTCGGCCAAAAACACGATCGCGCTCACGGCGGCCGCGGCGAAAGGCGCCGAGTCGTTGACCCGCATCGTCGCGGATCTCGGGCTCCGCGTTTCCGCGGCCGAGAAAAAATGGGACGAAGTGCTCGCGGCGTGCCCCGCCGCTTCGAAAACGCTTCCCGAGCACGTGTTCCGCGCCGCGCTTTCGTTCGTGTTCAGAACGGCGCTGCGCGCCGGCGATTTCGACGCGATCGACGGAATCTCCGAGGCGTTCGTGACCGGCTCAGAATACGCCGGGCTCGATTCCGTGCGGCGCGACTCCGCGCGCCAGTGGACGAGCGTCGTTCTGCGCCGTGAGAACGGCGGCGTCGAATATCCGGCGCGCCTCGAACGGTTGCTGTCTCTTCAGTACGATCCGCTTCTTGTGCTGCAGCTTTACACGGGCGGGTTCTACCAGCTGGTGAACGACAACGGTGCGCTCGAACTGATGCGCGGCGTGGCCG
>JAZUJQ010000052.1:0-10314 GCA_045642845.1 Kiritimatiellia bacterium | reverse complement strand
ATGGAAGGCGAACGCCGGCGATCCGACGCACGGCACGGCGCGGTTGTACGCCGACGGAGCGCTTCTGACGGAATCGCCGGCCGATCGTCCCGCCCCGATTCTGAAAGGCGCTCCGTTGCGTTTCGGATACGCCGGATACGGCGTCGGCGCACTCAAAATGTCGCTCGGACCGTACGCGTACGACACCCGCGCGTGGTCGCCGGAAGAAGTGCGCGCCTGGTGCGAATCCAACCGCGTTCCCGATCCCGTGACCGAAGGAAAAAAAGCGGAAATGCTGGCGCGCGCACGGAAAATCCTCGATTCGGTGACCGTCCCGCCGGAACGGGACGAACCCGCGTTCGTCCGCACGATCCGCATCGGTCCGGACGGCTCGGACGACGGCGACGCCGCCCTCCGCCGCGCGCTCGACGAAGTCCGCGCCCTGCGTGCGTCCGGTGAAACCGGCGCCGTGTGCGTCGCGTTCCCGAAAGGACGCTTCGAATTCGACGGCACGGTTTTCATTTCGGACGCCGCGTTTTCAAACGTGACGATAAAAGGCGAGGAAACGGAATTCACCGGCGCCCGCCGGATTCCGTTCTCCGATTTCGGTCCCGTGCCGGACGGCGCTCTCCGCGCGCGCATCCCGGCCGGCGTCGCGGACAAGGTCGTCGCCGTGAAAACCGTCGTTCCGTGCGCCGATGCGCCATGCGGCGTCGGCGTGAACGTCCGCCGCGGCGCGTTGCTTTACCGCGACGACCGCATGACGCCGCTGCACGTGTGCCGTTATCCCGACGGCGGCACGATGACCGTGACGTTCACGAACGGCGCGTGGCGGAGTGAAGACCGCGCCACGGTCAGACCTCCGGTCGGCTCGCGCGTGATGGCGCTCGGATACTGGAGACACGACTGGGCCGACGCCACCCTGCCGATGGAAACGCTTGAAGACGGCTGGTTCAAACCGCTCGAACGGCACTGTTACGGATTCAAGGAACATCCGCGCGTGCAATTCGTCGGCGTGCCGGAAGCGTTGAAAAACGCGGACGACTGGTGCTGCGACGACGGCATGCTTTGCATCGTGAAGCCCGACGACGGATTCTCTTTCGTCTCGGTTCCGGAATTCCAAGGCCCGTTCATCGATGCGGAAAACGCATGCGGCGTGACGCTGTCCGGGATCCGCTTCGAGGGGACGACGGGAGACGCGTTGCACGCGCGGCGCGCGCCCGGGTTCGCGCTTTCGCGGTGCGGATTCCGCGGCATCGGCGGCATCGGAGCCGTGATCGAGGACTGCGACGGCGCGGTCGTCCGCCGCTGCCGCTTCGCCGAGACTGGACACGACAACATGAGACTCGCCGCGGGAGACCGCGCCTCGTTGAGGGCCGGCCGCGCGGCGGTGGCGGAGTGCGAATTCCGCAGTCCCGGCGTTCTGGCGAAAACGTACACGCCGTGCATTCTCTTCCAGGGATGCGGAAACATCATCGAAAACTGCTCGTTCGAAGACACTCCGTCAAGCGCTTTGCGCGTGGAAGGAAACGACCTCGTGGTGCGGGGATGCGACTTCCGCGGCAACGTGAAGGAGTCCGACGACCAAGGCGTCGTGGACATCTGGGGCAACCCCACGTACCGCAATTGCGTGTTCGCGGAAAACCGGTTCGCGGACGTCGGCGGCGACGGGATGCACGACTGCGGACGCGGCGCGATACGCTTCGACGACCGGATTTCTGGAATGTTCGTGATTTCGAACGAATTCACAAACGCGTCGCGCGGCAACTTCGGCGCTGTGCAGATACACGCCGGACATTTCAACACGATCGCGGGAAACAAATTCACCGGATGCGCGCGAGGCGTCACCGTAACCGCCTGGGGCGAGGAAATCTGGCGCGACCGTCTCGACACCGAAGAATGCAAGGCGCATCTGCGCATCATGAACGGCCGCGAAGCGCTCTGGTTCGCTCATGCGCCGGAACTGCGCATGTTGCGCGATTACCACGCGGCCAATTACGTGTTCGACAACGTTTTCACCGACTGCCCGGTTCGCGTGCGCGGTCTCCCCGCGACGGGAATTTTTTCGGGAAATCAGTAAAGCAATTCGTCTTCCGACGCTTCGACGGGTTCGACCGATCGATTCGCGTCGACGTCCAGCGGCGTGATTTCAACGCCGCGCAGCGGATCGAATTCCAAATGCGGCGGAGGCGTGTTTGTCGCCGTGCCGCGAACATCGTCTTCCGGCCCGGGCCTCGTATCGTTAGGCGAGATTTCCCGAGTCCTCCGTTCGGCTCTCGCCTTTTCGATTTCAAGTTTCAAATCCTCGGCCGGCGCCGGACGCAACGCAATCGAATCTTTCGGAAACGCAAGCACCGACAAAAACATTTCGTTTCCGCTTTTTCCGGAAAAAACGCGTTGGACGCCTTCCGCTTCAACGGAAAAACGATGTTTGGCCCTGTACGACAACCACGCCGCGGCACGCTCTTCCGGCGTCGCGTCATCGGGCCACTCCGACCGCTCGAAGTTTATTCTGTCGAGGTTGTCGTACGCAAGAACCTCGGCTTTCGAGTAACCGATGTCGTCCCCGGCCTTGGACGGAGACTTCGCCCGCCCCGTCGCGAACACGTACTCCCCGGCGTCGAATACCACGCCGGAGAGGATCTCGACGCGATTGGATGCGAACGATTCAAAGGCCGGAACGGCGGTTGCGGATCCGGTCAAAAACGCAAAAAGCAGAATCGTCTCAAAACGCATCTGAGTCACCGGACTGTCCGCTGGCGCGATAAGACGACGCCGAGGGTTCCGCAACGGTCTTGACCGACGATTTGACGGCCGGCGGCACGACACCGTTCGCGGCGGCGGATGGATTTTCCATAGCGTTTTTGATGCGTTTCGCGGCAGCCGATTGTTTCGGGGCCCATGCCACGATGCAGCCGTAAACCGTGGTCCCGGTGAACGGATGTTTGCACCGCCAGTTTTTGATCACCGTCACACCGTCGATCTTCAAACCGCTCGCCGTCGCCCGGATTCTCTCGGAAAACGCGCTCAAATCCTGATATTCATCCGCGGCTTTCGCAAATTCTTCGGTGCTTTCGGCGTTGAGCATGTCGGTGGCGACGGCCACGTTTTCACCCGCGAATTCACGAAGCGCCGCCAACGCATTGGCCTTGGCCTTTCCTTCGGCGCCCTTTGCCGCCATTTTGGATTCGCTCACGCCGCCGGCCTGACCGAATCCCACAAGAACAAGATCGCCGAACTGGTCGATTTTCTGCTGTACGCCGAACGTTGAAAGCAGCGCGCCGGCATCCGTTGAAATCTGTTCTACGACGGGTTTCTTTTTGGACTCCGATTTTGCGACCGGAATTCCGGTGACAATGGAGGAAGCCATCGCCTGAAGTTTCGGGCTCCAAATCGCCACGACACCGATTTCCCCTTTGTCGTCGGCGGGCGCGCCCTCAAACGTGCAAACGGCCTGCATTCCGACGACATTCGCCCGAGCGGCGGTGCTCACCAGCTTGCGGTATTCTTCGGTCGCCAGCAGTTCCTTGGCTTTTCGTTCCGCAACCGCCCTGTCCGCAGCGTCAGGATCGATTCCTTCCGCGCGAAGCGCATTGTCCAGTTTCGCTTTGACAAGGGCTTTCACCTTGCGGGCGACCGAATCGGCATCGCCGTCGTCCGACTCGTCGTTCTTAGAAAACTCCCCTTCGCGGTAACTCCGGACGGTCTCCGAAGCGATTGAAACGGACAGGAACTCGGCCATGTTCTTTTTCGCGTCCAGCATCGCTTTGTTGAAGGCGTTGACGCGCGAATCGATGTACGACGCGGGTTTCTCGCGCGGCGCCTGGATCACGGCGGTTCCGGTCGACACGAAAAACATTCTGCCGTCCTTCGCATTCGCGCCGGAAACCCATCCCCTGTCGGCCAGATATGCATCGATCATGTCCTGCACACGGGCCTCGGCCACCTCGCATTTCGCGGGCGACGCATCTTCGGCCGCAATCTCGCTCTGCGCGAAAATCGATCCGACCGCAGATAAAAAAACAATCATTGTCGCGTTTTTCATTTCAATCGTTTTATTTGCTTGGTTGATGAAATCACCACATGAAATTCCACTCGTTCGCGGACTGCGCCACCGTATCCGGACGGTCGAGCGCGGACGGCAGTTCTTTTTTCAGGACCGCTTCGAAGTATTCGGCGAACGAATTCATGTCCAGCGTGCACTTGAACACGATTTCTCCGATGCGTTTTTCGGCGTCGATGCGCGACACGGCCGAAGAGCACCCCGGAATGCCCCGCACGCCGTCGAGCAGTTTTCCCAGCGCCTCCGCACGCAACGGAGAGCAGTTGTCGAACGTCAGTTTGACCTCCCGGCCCTGCGTCGCCATGCGACCGAAAAGCTCCGCGAGTCCGCCGCGCGCGCTTTCCTCCATCTGCGCCATCGCCTTTTTCGCGGCCAGTTCCCTGCGGCGGTCCGGTCCGCCGATGTACGAAACGCATTTCGCCGGGTCGTTTTCGGCGGAAAACAACAGCTTGCCGGTAGCGGCGTCGATGATTTCAACGCAAAGCGACAGCCGGGTGCCGTCGCCGCCGTCCAATGGATTCATCAGTTCGGTCAGCTTGGCCCTGTAAGTGATGAAATAGTCCGCGGATGCGGCGTCTTTCACAAGCGTGCACCCCCAATCGGAAAACGACTTCGAAATCCGCTGTTCCAAATCGCGGTATCCGCCTTCCTTCACGCAGAAACGCAGATCGCCCATCGGCTCAAGAACCGACCTGAAATCGGTCCGCAGTTTCTCGGACTCGACTTCGGCGACGATCGTCACCTGATAGTTTCCGCCGTCGATCGGCCCGTCTTTTTCGATTCTGAACGATTTGATGAATCCGGCGGAACGCGAATAAACCGACGCACGCGCTTTGTCCACCGAACCGTCTTTGAGCGACGAATCGCCCGCCACCACCGCAGTCCCGAGAGCCATTTCAACGGCCGATGTTTTCGCCGCCGCAAGCGCGGCGTCGCGCGCCGACGCAACGGAATCTCCGACGATCACCGCGAAACCGCACGCGCGCACGACATTCTCGCCGAGCTCCCCTTTGGCGGCGTCCAGCGCCGCCGCCGCATTCGCCGTTTTGGCCGAAGAAGCGAAAGCCAGATAACGCACATCGTCGCGGACGAGTTCCGCGACCTGCTCCACGCCGCGCATGAACGCGTCCACGGAAACCCGTATTTTCGATTTAAACGCATCGTTGCTTTCGTACGAGTCTCCGGTTGATTCATATTCCGATTCGGACTCTTCGGAAGAACCGATGTTTTCACCCGAAACGAATCCGGCGATCATCCTTTTCCCGGCGATGCGGGCCGAGGCGATGCACGTATTTGCATCGCGCTCCGGAGACGCGGCGTCGAGAGGGACCAGACACAGCACGAACGCGCCGGCATCGTCGGTTTCACCGAATGTCAGCATCGAGCCCGAATCCAGCAAATCATTCGCACGGCCGTTCCAGTCCATGTCGGCGAAAGACGACATCGGAACCAGAAGCGCGGCGATCGAAAACCTGAGGAACGTCGAATGTTTCATTTTCCGAATCGTTTCGTTATCGTTTTCTGGCCCCCACCGCCTCTTCGGCGGAACGATTCGCCTTCTCCCACTCGCGCGGAACGGGCATTCCGCAGCCGACGGCGTAAACTTTGAACTCGTTCAGAAAACCCTTCGGATCTTTTCTGAATCGCTTCACGAGCGGTTTGGCGTCCGGCGAAGACGTGTTCCAACGCCAGACGGAAAGTTGCGAAGTTCCGTCGATTTTGGGAACGGCCGTGGCGTTCGCCAGAGGAATGTCGACACCGCAATCGTCCGTGAAAACGACGCATTCCTGATCGGCGCCGATTCCCTCTTCCGCCCCCTTGTCGAGCTTCATGGTTTCTCCCGACGCGGAACATCCGACGATGCGTCCGCCGACCGGATATTCATTGCCGAGCTTGTTCGCGATTTCCGCGATCGCCTTCATCGAAGCCTGGACGACGGCCTGCATTTCGCTTTCGCCGGAATCATCGAATCCGGACGTCACGCGCCCGGAATACGACACCATCTGCGCGCGCGTGGTGACGCCTTTCGCGTGAGTGGAAAACTTCACGTCGCCACTGCGCAGATCTTCGCAGCTGCAATCCACTTCGGCTTCGTAAAACACGACCGTGTCGGTGTATCGCTTCTGTTTGCTTTTCGTGACGGCCACTCTGCACGAAAGTGAAAGATCGGCGTCTTTCTTGTCAACCTCGGCCTCGCGCCTGAGCTCTTCGGCTTTCGCCGCCACACGGTTGAAATCGCTGCGGACGGTGAACCGTTTCAGGCGCGCGATCTCTCCTTGCAACCGCGCGCTCAGATCCTGACTCACGGCGAGGTTCTTGAGAACTTTTCTGCCGGTGGAATCAACGACGCATTCACGCCCGGTGATCGACTCGAATGCAACGTTCAACCGCAGTTTGCGGAAATTTTCGACGTTGTACCCGGCCGGCAGCGAAACGGGATTGCGTTCCAGATCCTTGCGCGAAACGGTCACGAGTTTCGGATTCAGATCGACGAGCTGCTCCGGGGCGCTCGCACATCCGGCGAGCAACCCCGCGACAACCGCCATTGCGAGAAACACACCAGAAACGCGGTTCATTTTCAACCTTCGATGGGCATGTTTTTCAGCGCGTCCTGGGCTTCTTTATCCTGCGCGTCCAACCTGTTCTTGAACCGTATCGCACGCACGGAATCGGCGATCTGGCGTCCCATGTTGGTCACATTGCCGGTAATGAGCTTCATCACTTCTTTGAACGTCAATTCCACCTGCGCGCCCTCGACCTTGAGCGGTCCGAGGCCGGACACCCATTTGAGCTTGCCAAACGTGTCCTTTGGGCACGGACCGTACGTCTTTTCAAACAGAGAAATCACGAATCCCTCTATGTCAAATGCCTTGAGTTTCTTGCTCAGCTCGTCGTTTTCCGCTTCGGCGGCCTCGTTTTCAGCGACCATGGCCTCGTAATCCACGCCCTGCGCGTATTTCGCGTATTCCAGAAACGCCTTGCGGTCGGCGTCGTTGCCGGCGAACACGCTGTCAAGCGCGGCGCGCGGCGACATGCCGGACGAAAGCGCGGCCTTGTAATCCGGAAAAGCTTCGATGAAGATGCGGTAACCCTGATTGCGCGCGAAGGCCTTGTCGGACTTCTGCACGCGACCGGTGTAAAATCCGGACACGAGTTCCGGCAGCAGGGGAATCATGATCAGAGAACGCACGACCTTGCACGGCGCGCGCTTTTCGCGCCACGCCAGATAATCCGCGGTCAAATCCCCCGGCGCCGACGACACGGGGCCGAGACTCGTGAAGGTGCTCGGCTTGTAAGTGAATCCGGCGGCCGCAAGATACGCGTCGTCGCGGTCCCAGAAGGTCCCGGAAAGATCGAAACGCAACGTGTCGGACAACAGATACCCCAACGCGAGAGTGTATTCGCTCTGGGTTCCGCGATCGCAATAATCGTCTATGCGCGAAGCCTCGGCGTGCGCGTGAAAATTGCCGTAGTCGTAGTCGAGTCCCAGACGCGCCACCCACGTCCAGTTGTCTTCATGTTCCGAGACCGTTTCAAGGCGCTCATACCAGTGGTAATCGTAATAATATCCATAACGTCCATACCCGAGACGTCCATACCTAAGATCTCTCCATGAATGGGACACATACGCATCGTGCTCGTTTTCAAGACGGTCCCATTCACCGCCGATGCTGGCGTACGGTTTGATCGCCCAATTGATTCCGGCGTCTTCAAGCAAAGCCGCCAACGAAAGCCGGAGGTTGGCGTTCGCGCCGTAACGCATCGCCGTTTCATCGTACCGGTTGTAATCGCTCTCGTCGGGAAGATCGAAATACGTGAACAATCCGCGAAGATCGAAATCGAAATACCGGTCATCCAACGGGAACAGGAACTCGAGCTGCGCGCCGTAATCGTAATTGCGGCGATGATTCTTGTTCCAGTCTTTTTCAACGGTGGGATGCCCCTTCGTGGAATACACGCCGGCGCGGAACGCCACGGAGAAACCGCGACCGTCCGCCGGTTCGGTCGCCGGGGCCGAACCGCCCGATGATGACGATGAAGCGTATGAATCGCCGCCGGAATATGAATCGCCGCCGGAATATGAATCGTCGGACGAACACGCCGAAGAATCGGCGGCGCCGTCGGCCAATACGAATTTTTCTTCGGCGGCGGACCTGTCGTACGCTTCGAGCGCCGCAAGTTTTTCGGCCGGTGACATCGAGTTCCACTTGAGATTGCCATCGGCATCCCTGCCAAGGGAGTGATAGAAAATCTGACGATCGCCCTTATCGCTTATTTTCGCGTTGATCTTCGCTTGAACGGCGCCGGCCGTCAGTTCGGTTTGCGCGAATGCCATGGAACACGCCGCCACACAGCCGAGAATCGTCAATGACGCTGATTTTGCTTTCATTGAATTTTATTGTTGTTTGTTTTGTTGAAGAGAGAAAGAGACATCCGCTCTGTTGAATGTTTCCGTCTGTAATCCGAATTTCTTACGCGAAAAATCCGATAATTTGATATTCGCGCACAACTCGTTCATACGCAACGAGTTACGCATGATTCAAAATCACGCTTCACACTATTTGCACAAATTTTAAGCCGCTTGCGCGCATTTGCGCATCACGCCGTTCGCCCGCATCGTGTCGTCGCCGCGCCGTCATGCGCATCAGGCGTTCTCGGAAGCGATGCGCGAAGGCGTATCCAACCACGAAAGCGCGGCCATCGGCACGAACTTCCCGTGATCAGCAGCTTTTACCGCGGCGATTTACGACTACGGGTCGCGTGCGACGGCCCCATGAACCGGCGCCAAACCGACGTTTCGGGCAGATGCCGGTTCAAGCCTCGTGCGGCGCGACCATCGTCACATCCATGCGGCGCGGAACTTCAAACGGTTTTATACGGTTCGGCGACGGAGAGGGGCAGATCGGGACGGTCGTCGGGGCCGATTTGTTCGAAGGAATAAATGCGGTTCGCGGCGACGTCGCGCCACACGACCGCGCGGCCGTTTTTCCAGCGGCGCGCCATGAAACGGTCGTCATGGAACCTGCGCGGAGCCGAAAACGAATAAGACAGCGCCTCGCAGCCGAAAGCGGTCGTTCGCTCGGGCGTCGACAGTTCCATCTGCGAACCGGCGGCGACGGCGGCGTAGAACGGCTCGAGCCCGCGCGGACCGAGCAGCATGTCGGCCAGACCCCAGCGGCGGAACGTCGCGCGGGTTTTGCTCTTTTCGCTTTCGAGAGACAGCGCCACGCACGCGGGCAGCGCGGAAAAATCCTCGACGCGGAAATCGCGCGGCAGCCGCGCGCGCACGCCGAACAGAGCGTACTCGCACGCATCGGGATCGTCGTTGAAATCGATCGTTTCGAGAATCGGGCGCACGACCCGCGCGCGCTCGGCGGCGGAAGACCGCCCCTCGAAAATGAACGTAAGCAGATGCCTGCCCGCCTCGTCGTACGCCAGCGCCTGCAGCGGCATGTCGTCCGAAAGATATCCGATGACGAACCTTCCGCACTCCTCGGTCTTCACGTCCGCGCCGCTGAACCCGCGCTCCTTCGCCGCCTTTTCCCCGATGATGTTCTTCGCGAGAAAAGCCGTCATCGTGGACAGCCGGTCCGGCTCACGTTCGCACGGTTCCCAGCCGATCGTGAGTTCCAGACCGTTGCGCGTCGCGAACTCGAGACGACCGGCGCGGTCTTCCATCGCGTAACGCGAAACCTCCCAATCCGCGGGCACGGCGCCGCGGACATGGTGCCACGCGAACCGCGACACGACGGGAATCGACTGAACCGTTTTTTTCATCGTCACCTCATTCGCCAGGATGCGGCGTTCACGGTTTTGCCCTGCGCAAGAAACTTCAATTCGAAATCGGTCTTTTCGTTTTCGCCGCGTTCGTACGGAGGCACGCTCAAGAAGCGGAGATCGCCGTCCATCGTTTCAAGCATCTGCGCGAAATAAGTTCCGTTGTCCGTGGCGGCGTGCAGAAACCCGCCCGGAACGAGCAACCGCGCGATCAAGTCGATGTTCGCCTTGCGGAACAACCGGTTGCGGGCGTGGCGGTCCTTGGGCCAGGGATCGGAAAAAAGCAGGAACACGGCCGATACGGAAGCGGGCGGAATGCAGTATTCGAGCGCGTAGCGCGCCTCGCCGACGACGTACGCGAGATTCGTGATTCCGGCGCGGCGGGCGGTGACGTCGGTGCGCGCGACGCGCGCATCGTCCTGTTCCACGCCGAGCAGACGGATTCCGGAATTGGCGGCCGCATGTCCGCGCGAAAAACGTCCGTAGCCGCACCC
>JAZUJQ010000051.1:0-1905 GCA_045642845.1 Kiritimatiellia bacterium | reverse complement strand
GGGCGCGGCGACGATGTCGGGGGCGATTTTGGCGTTTGCCGAAGCCGCGCCGGTGGCGCGCTTGCTCCACGCGACGGCGACGATGCGCACGGCGCCGGAGAATTCCGGCAGGCGGAACGTCACATCGGCGTGTCCGTTTTCATCGAATTTCACGCCGGTCTTTTCGAGCGCGAGCGGCGTGAAGCGGCGCGCGTTCGCCGCGAGGCGGCGCAGACGGTTGCGCGTCATTTCATCGCCGCCGGTTTCCGCTTTCGCGAACGGCAGGTCGTAGATGCGCATGAGCTCGGAATACGTGTCGTAGATGCCGGTGCCGGACCACAGTATGCGGCCGAACCTGCCGACGGGGTCGGGGACCGGGGCGTCCGTGAGGTTGATGATGCCTTCGTCGACGAGGAACAGCGCGGCGCGCGCGGCGGGGTCGGACGCCTCGAGCGCGACGCTCACTTCCGAGCCGACCGGCAGGATTTTCACGACGGGTGCGCCGAGTTTCAGGTTGAGGTTTTTCGAAGGATCGATCACCTGGACGGACGTCGCGCCGAGCGCGCGCTGCACGATGCGTTCGTTGGATTTCACGAGCGGTCGCACGAGCGTGGCCGAGAATTCGATGGACGGCGCGCATTTGACGTCGGTGGCGAAGTCGATGCGGGCGACTTTGTTCGAGACGGTGACGAGGCGCTGCTCGAGAACCTTGTCGCGTTGAACGGTCACGAGCGCGATGCCGTCGAACGGCGCCTGGATTTCGGCTGAAATCGTGTCGCCGGCGGTGTATTTCTGCTTGTCGGTTTTGATCTGAAGGCGCGCGGGAGAGGACGACGCCGCGGCGCGGGCGTTGCCATCGCCCCACGTGTCGAATTCAATCCGCGTGAACTGGTTTTTGCATTCTTCCGACGTGCAGGTGACGGTGATTTCGTATTCTTCGTATTCGCCGGGATATTCGAACGAAAGCGAGGTCTTGCCGTTTTCGACGTCGATGTTTTTGCGTTCGACGTCGCGTTTGGTCATGTTTTCCTCCCAGACCATGTTTCCGTTGCGTTCGATGCAGTCGTAATGTCTGTCGATGCGGACCAACGAGACTTCGAACGATGCGGCCGCGGTTTCCGCGACGGATCCGTCGGGTTTGACCAGTTCGATTTCGACGGGCACGGGTTCGCCGCGGCGAATCGCGCCGGTGCGGACGCCGATGAACCACGGCACGAAGGCTTTCGTGAATGTTTTGATCTTCGAGACATTCCGTCCGCTGGGTTCGGTGACGAACGCCGACATCGCGATTCTGGCGATGGCCGGATCCGACTGCGATGCGTATTTTTCGAACACTTCTCCGAACCACCCGGAGCCGAGCGTGAACGTGCCTTCGGCGTCGGTGACTCCGCTGAACATGCCGATGTCGCGTTCGGCTTTGTACGCATGGTTGAAACGCCATCCTTCGGAGGCCGGATGCCGTTTCGAACTGAATTCGAAATCGGCGGCCGTCGCGGTTACGGCGGCTTTCAAGTCCGCGGCATACGTGCCGAACAGATAGTCGGCGCGGACGAACGCGTTGGTGGGTTGTTCATCGCAGGCGAACGCATCGCCGACGCCGTCGATCGTCACCTTGATCTGCGGCGGCACGAATGATTCCACCGAGAAAGACATGGCCGCATAACAGGCGTTTCGGTCCGCCGGAGCGTGGACGCATGCGGTCCAGGTCCCTGAGAAGGCGTCCTCGGGGATTTTCCATCCTCCGGCGATTTCGAAATGACCGAGATCGTCGACGGTCGTTTTGACGGTGGCGGCCGTTTTGTCATCGGGGCTGATGAACGAGATTTCGAGCGGCAGCGCGCTTCCGGTGGCCGGGGCCGTGCCGGTGGCGGCGTTGCGGACGATTCCGTGCAGGAACACCCGGTCTCCGTGACGGTAGATGCCGCG
>JAZUJQ010000050.1:0-2233 GCA_045642845.1 Kiritimatiellia bacterium | reverse complement strand
ACCGGCGTGGTGAGCGGACCTTTGATGCCGACGAGATAATCGCGGAACGCCTGCAGCGTTTCGTCCGGCAGCCACCGCCCTTCCCCGTATACGGCGCAGGCTTTTTCGCCTGCGTAGACTTCCATCCACGAAATGCGGCGTTTGCCTCCGTAGGCCTTTTCGACCGCGGCGTCCCAGACCGGCCGCGCGGCGCGCGTGATGTCCGGGCCGGTGCCGTCGCCTTCGATGAACGGAATCACCGGTACGTCGGGCACCGAGAGCCCGGACGCGGTCATCGTGATCGCGGAACCTTCCGCGGGGACTTTGATTTTCGATTCCGCGTTCATTTCAGATGAGACCCTGCACGGATTCCTTGACGAGCGCCTTGGCGATGATGTCGCGCTGGATCTGGTTCGCGCCTTCGTAGATCTGCGTGATCTTCGCGTCGCGCATCATCTTTTCGACCGGATACTCCTTCATGTAGCCGTAGCCGCCGAGCGCCTGCACGGCGTCCGTGGTGACTGACATCGCCACGTCCGATGCATAGCACTTGGCCATCGCGGAGATGCGGGAGAAATCCTTCGCGCCGGAATCCATGAACTCGGCGCAACGGTAGACGAGCGCCTTGGCCGCTTCGACCTTCATCGCCATGTCGGCGAGCATGAATCCGTAGCCCTGGTTCGCGCAGAGCGGACGGTCGAACTGCACGCGTTCGCGCGAGTATTTCACGGCTTCGGCGAGCGCGCCTTCGGCGATGCCGAGCGCCTGCGCGGCGACGGACGGGCGCGAGGCGTCGAGCGTCTTCATGGCCACGAAGAAACCGCGGCCGCGGCCCCAGATGAGATTCTTCTTCGGCACGCGGCAGTCGCGGAACACGATTTCGCGCGTGGCGGACGCGCGGATGCCGAGCTTGTTCTCCTTCTTGCCGAACGAAAAACCGGGCATGCCCTTTTCGACGATGAAGAAGGACGCGCCGCGCGCTCCCTTGCCGGGATCGGTCACCGCGCACACCGTGTAGATGTCCGCCTCGCCGCCGTTCGTGACCCACTGCTTGGTTCCGTTGAGGATGAACGAGTCGCCGTCCTCGACCGCCTGCGTGCGCACGCCCGCGGCGTCAGAACCGGCGTTGGCTTCGGTGAGAGAAAACGCGGCGAGCGTGCCGTTCGCGATGCGCGGAAGATATTCCTGCTTCTGCTCCTCGCTCGCGCAGAGCAGGATCGGAAGCGTGCCGAGCGCGGTGCCGAAGAGCGCGAGCGCTATGCCGGCGTCGTATTTGCAAAGCTCTTCGACCGCGATCACCATGTCCTTTGTGCTGCCGCCGAGACCGCCGTACCGCTCGGGGATGAAAAGTCCGAAAAGTCCGCCTTGGCGGAATTTTTCGACGATGTCAGTCGGAAAATGCTGCTCCTCGTCGTACTTTTCGCGGACGGGGATGATGTACTTTTCGCCGATGGTGCGGCACAAAGAGCGGATTTCCAACTGGAATTCAGTCAGACCCAGATCGTTAAGATTGTCCATGATGGATGGCTTTCGTTGTTTAAACGCCGCCCATTCTACCATAAACGAGCCGATTTTGAGAGACGTCGCCGCCGCCGGACCGGTCCGACCGCGGTCTTGCCACGTTTGAAAAGAACTCCCGTCCGCGACGCTCCCGCCATCCGCATTCCGCCTCCGCCGTCCGTGCGCGGCGGACAGGCCGCGCCGCGGAACACACACGGCGTCGCCGCACCGTCGATCGGGCCGATCAGCGCACGCGGACTTTGGATCGACCGCCGGTCGCCAATCACCAACCGACGAACACCAATCGCTGAACGCCGGACGCACGATCCGTGCGCCGCCGCCGGGCCGAGGTGCTAGAATGGTGCGCCATGAAATGCATTTCACTGCTTCTTTCGGCCAGCGCGTGGCTCTCGCGCATGACTCCGGCGTTCGTCGCGCTGATGGGCGCCGCCGCGTTCATCCGGCCCGAGTCGTTCAAGTGGGTGCGCGGCGACGCTCAGACCGCGATCCTCGGCGTCATCATGCTCGCGATGGGACTGACGCTTTCGAAAAAGGATTTCGCGGTTCTCGCGAAGCGTCCGGTCGACATCTGCATCGGCACCGTCGCGCAGTTCGCGGTCATGCCGCTTCTGGCGTGGGGCGTCGCGCACGCGTTGCGGCTCGGCCCGGGTCTCGCGACCGGCCTCATCCTCGTCGGCTGCTGCCCCGGCGGAGTGAGCTCGAACATCATGTCGTTCCTCTGCAAGGGTGACGT
>JAZUJQ010000049.1:0-3799 GCA_045642845.1 Kiritimatiellia bacterium | reverse complement strand
CGCTGAAGGCGGGCGAGAGCCGCACGTTCGTGTTCGTTCTCGGCTACGTAGAAGTTCCGGAGGATGACAAGTGGGACGCGAAGCCGCCGAAGTCGCTTCTGCGCACCAATCCCGGGCTCAAGGCGATCAACCGCAGGCCGGCGCTGGAGCTCCAGCGGCGTTTTTCGACGCCCACGAAGGTGCTCAAGGCGTTCAAGGAACTCCGCGATTTCTGGGACGCCCAGCTGTCCCACTTCACGCTGAAGACGGGCGACGCGAAACTCGACCGCATGGCGCTGTGGAACCAGTACCAGTGCGTCGTCACCTACAACTTCGCGCGCAGCGCGTCGTACTTCGAAAGCGGCATCGGCCGCGGCATCGGCTTCCGCGACACGTCGCAGGACATGCTCGGCGTGGTGCACCAGATGCCGGCCCGCGCCCGCGCGCGTCTCTTCGACGTCGCCGCGACGCAGTTCCCCGACGGTTCGGCGTATCACCAGTTCCAGCCGCTCACCAAGCGCGGCAACGCGGACATCGGTTCGCAGTTCAACGACGATCCGCTCTGGCTCGTCCTCGGCGTCGGCGCCTACGTGCGCGAAACCGGCGACACGGCGTTTCTCGATGAAATGGTGCCGTTCGACAACGACGAAGGCAACAAGGCCACGCTCTACGAGCATCTGCGCCGTTCGTTCCATTTCACGACGGACCATATCGGTCCGCACGGGCTGCCGCTCATCGGCCGCGCCGACTGGAACGACTGCCTCAACCTCAACTGCTTTTCGAAGGATCCGAACGATTCCTTCCAGACCTGCACGAACAAGGAAGGCCGGAACGCCGAATCGGTGATGATCGCCGAAATGTTCGTGTACGTCGCGCCCGATTACGCCGCGCTTTCCCGCGCCGTGGGCAATGAAGAGGAGGCTCTCTTCGCCGAACGCGAAGCCGCGAAGATGGAAGCGCAGATCTGCAAGACCGGATGGGACGGCGAGTGGTACATCCGCGCGTACGACGATTTCAGGAACCCGATCGGTTCGAAGAGCTGCGAAGACGGCAGGATATTCATCGAGAGCCAGGGCTTCGGCACGATGGCGCGCATCGGCGCGGACAAGGGCTATCCGCTCAAGGCGCTGGACAGCGTCAGGAAGCACCTCGACACGCCATACGGCATCGTCATCCTCGATCCGCCGTACAAGGAATACCACGTCGAACTCGGCGAGGTCTCTTCGTATCCGCCTGGATACAAGGAGAACGCGGGCGTGTTCTGCCACAACAACCCGTGGATCATCATCGGCGAAATCGTGAACGGCCGTCCGGCCGACGCGTGGGAGCATTACGTGAAAATCGCCCCGTCCTACCTCGAGGACAAGAGCGAAATCCACCGTCTCGAGCCGTACGTCTACGCGCAGATGGTCGCGGGCAAGGCGGCGCGCCGCCAGGGCGAAGCGAAGAACAGCTGGCTCACCGGCACCGCCGCGTGGAACTTCGTGGCGCTCTCGCAGTACATCTGCGGCATCCGCGCCGGGTACGACGGCCTCGTCGTCGAGCCGCGTCTGCCGAAGCACGTGAAAAAGGCCGTGCTCACGCGCGACTACCGCGGCGTCACGTACGAAGTCCGCGTCGTCAACCGCGCGCCCGAAGGTGAGATCGCGCTCAAGGTCGTTTCCGGCGGCGCCGAACTTTCCGGCACGCACGTTCTCGCGGAGCCCGGCGTCAAGCGCGTCGTGCTCGAGGCGGTCGTGGGCTGACGGGCGGGCCGTTCCATGAGAGATTCGAAATATCCGTCCGTCTCGATCGAGCCGGACGCGTTCGTGCGCGGCTGCACGCTCGAGTTTTCGTCCAAGCCGTTTTTCCGCAAGGACGACGCGTATCTCGAGCGCCTTTTCACGGAGACGTTCCGCACCTACCGGCAGCTGCTGAAGCACGCCGGGCGGGTGTCGATCCTCTGGTGGCTGAGCGAGGGCACCGACATCCTCGAGTACGACGGCGACATGTCGCGCCGCATCGAGTGGGCCAAGTGGCAGGGCTTCGCCCACACCGTTGACAACGGCGCCGCGTCGTCGCGCCCCGCCACGCTGTACACTGCGGATCCGGTCGAGCTCACGTACGGCGACGTCCGCCGCATCGCGTCGCTGATGAAGAAAACCTGCGCCGACGTCCTCGGCAAGGAGCTTTACGTCATCGTGCCGTTCGATCCGGGCAGCGAGTTCTGCATCTCGCCGTTCCGCTACGTGCGCCACACGGAACTGCTGATGGGGCGTTCCGGCGGGTTCGTGCACTGCATCGACGCGCTCGCGCGCTTCCACGCCGATCCCGCGCGCTTCGCGGCGTATCCGGACGGCATTCCCGAAGGCACGGTTTTCGGCGAATTCCTCGGGCGTCAGGCGCAGGCGTATCTGACCGACATGGGCATGGACGGCATCTGGCTGTCGAACAGCTTCGGGTTCGGGCGCAGTCCCTACGCTTCGGCCGGCACCGGCGCGTTTTTCGACGGGACGCGGTTCTCGCAGAACGGCAACGCCGAGGTGCGCGACGGAGTGATGGAGTTCTGGAAACTCTTCCGAGCGGGCTGCCCGGGGTTTGAAGTGCGCTGCCGCGGCACCGACTTCACCGTCGGCGTGAACATGGTGAACCACGCCTCGCCTTATCGCGAACTTTACAAGGACAACGCCTTCAACATCACGCCGCCGCCGAACACCCCGTGGTCCGCGCTCACGCACAACCACGGCGTTTCGATCGCCGGCTACCTGACGCAGAACGCGCCGTTTCCTGGCGATTTCATGCCGCTGCGGTTCTACACGACGGACGTTTTTTTCTGCAACAACCCGTGGTTCGACCGCTGGGACCGTTCGCCGCACGACATCTACCTCAACGCGTCGCAGTGCGTGTTCAATCCCGACGGCACCATCCGCACCGTCAACGAGCTGCACGTCGAGGGCATCGACGGCTCGTGGGGCGAAATGCCGTCCGAAATCCCGGATGAAACGATTCCGCATTTCAAGCGCGCGCTCGCGTTGCGTCCGGATGCGCCGCCACCGCTTCTGTGGGTGTATCCGTTCGATGAATACAACGAGTGCGTGTTCGGCGCGGAAAACCGCATGAGCGAGCCGTACGGCGGGGATTTTTCGATCATCGGCGCGATAAATCAGGCGCTTCCGATCGGCGGCGCGGTCACCACAGCGGCGCTGCCCGCCGCGCGCAGGGTTTTCGGCGAGGCGTTTCCGCGACCGTGCTGCTCACGCCGCCGCCTGAACCGGGCGGCGAGTGGGAAAAGCAGCTGCTTGCGCATCTCGAAGCCGGCGGCGCCGTGCTGTGTTACGGCTCGATGGCCCGTGCGGGCGCCGAGTGGAAGGCGCGCGTCGGCGTGGAGACGTCCGCCGCGCCGCTTTCAGGCGAATTCGCGGTTTCCGGCGGAGGCAAACTCTTCCACGACGAGCTCATCGGTCAGGGCGGAATCCGCGAAACCGCATCCGCCGGCGCGACCGTGCTGGCGAGCGCGGAACGGAACGGGGAGATCCGCGCGCTGGCGACGGTCAAAGGCCGCGTCGCGTGGGTGCGCGGCGGGACGAGCATCACGCGCGAAGGTGCGACGGTGCGGCGTCTGGAGACGCGCGACATGCGCGAGTGGTTCGCTCCGGAGTCGCTGTTCGTCAAGGCGCTGTCGGCGCTCGGCTGGGTCGTCGAGCGCAAGCCGGGCCTGATGGAAGGCGTGAGTTCCGTGTTCGTCGTTTCGCGCCACGCCGGAGGGTTCATCTTCACCGGATACTGCCCCGACGACGAGGAAAAACTGCGTCTGCGCGCGCCGTTCGGTGCTCCCGTGCCG
>JAZUJQ010000048.1:0-8047 GCA_045642845.1 Kiritimatiellia bacterium | reverse complement strand
GAAGGCTTCTGCCCTGCGTGCATGCAGCGCGTCGTCATCGCCTACGAGCCCGTCTGGGCGATCGGAACCGGCAAGACCGCGACCGACGATCAGGCGCAGGAAGTCCACGCTCAGATCCGCGCGATCATCAAGGACATGTTCGGCGACGCCACGGCCGAAGCCACCCGCATTCTCTACGGCGGTTCCATGAAGCCGGCCAACGCCGCGGGCCTTCTCTCCCGTCCCGACATCGACGGCGGCCTGATCGGCGGCGCCGCGCTCAAGGCGCCCGATTTCATCGAAATCATCAAGGCGGGCATCCGCTGAAAACGCAACCCCGGTAACGGAGAAACAAAATGGTCGATATCATCATTCGTCTTCTGATGGCGCTTGAGGCGGTCGTCTGCCTCATGCTCATCGGCATCATCCTCATCCAGAAGTCCAAGGGCCGCGGCATGGGTCTTTCTTTCGGCGGAGGTTCCGCCGAAGCGGTCTTCGGCGCGCAGATGGGCAACGTGCTCACCCGCACGACCGTCATCCTCGCCGTCGTGTTCCTGGTGAACACCACGGTTCTGGCCGTTCTCAAGCCGAAGGGCGTTTCCGCTTCCGTGGTCGATCGCATCGACGCTCCCAAGACCGAGCTCCCCGTGACCGCGCCGGTCGCAGAGCCCGCCGCCGATGCGAATCTCGATGACGTGCTCGTCGTCTCCGACGAAGCCCCCGCCGTCGAGGCCCCTGCGGTTGAAACTCCCGCCGCTCCCGCGGCCGAGGCTCCGGCCGAAGCAGCCCCCGCCGTCGAGGCGCCTGCGGTTGAAACACCCGCCGCTCCCGCGGTCGAAGATCCGGCCGCTCCGGAAGTTCCGGCCGAGTCCGCGGCGAACTGAGTCTTTACCGAGATTCATTGGCGAAACCCGTCGAAGAGATTCGGCGGGTTTCTTTTTTTGCCTCGCGGCGTCCGCAACCGGCCCGGTTCCGAAGCGTCGCGCGTGAAATCCGCGCCGCATCTGCTATAATCGGCGGCACGACGGCCGAATGGCGCGGTCGTTTTTCAAAGCCATTGCGAACGCTTGAATCCACATGAACAAAACCAGAACGATCCTGACCGCGGCATTTGTCGCGACCATTGCCTCGGCCGCTAAATTCGAGCCGTCTCTCGCGCCTGACAGGGCGGACGGACTTTACAAATCGGGCGACGTTGTCACATACACGTTCACCGGCAAGCTCGACGGGCTGCAGATTCCGTCCGGAACGAAGTTCGCGTGCGAGTGGTCATGCGGCCGCGAGCGCCCCGAGAAGTTCGAGGCGGTGATGGACGGCGATTCGGTCACGATCAAGCGTCCTGTTTCGGGTCCCGCTTCCTACATGCTCACGATGATGCCGCTCGACGGGAACGGAGAACCCGTCGTCAAGCCCTGGGAATGCGCTCAGTGCGGCGTGATCTGCGACATGGACAAAGTCGGCGTGCCCGACGGTTTTCTCCCCGCCGACTTCGATGCATGGTGGAACGCCGAGATCGCCGCGCAGAAGAAGATTCCGATGGACAGGGCAGTGCGCATTCCTTACGCCTTCCAGGGTTGCGACGCGAACCGCATCGCGGTGCTCAAGGGGCGCGATTGGTACATGGACGCGCTCTCGAAGACCGAGAACTACGATCTCCGCATCCCCGCCGCCGGAACGAACTGGGTCGCGGCGGGTCTTTCCTTTCCGAAGAAGCCCGGCGAAAAGTTCCCGGCGATCATCAGTTTCTACGGCGTCGGCTGGGACGGCGTCTGCGAGGTCGATCCGACGGGCGCGCTCAACAACAATTGCATCTGGCTCCGCGTGAACGCGCACGGCCTTCCCGAGGGCGCCGACTGGAACACCGATTACCCGAAGATGCGCGAGTGGATCGAGCGCTACGCCGGCAAGATGCCCGACTGGCAGAAGGATTATCCGCGCATCGGCAGCGGCGAAGGACGCGACAACTACTACTACCGCATGGTCTTCCTGCGGGCCGCGCGGGCCGTCGAATACGTGAAGTCGATGCCGGAGTGGGACGGAAAGACCATCATCGTCGAAGGCGGCAGCCAGGGCTCCGCGCAGTCCGTCGCCGCGGCCGCGCTCGCCGACGGCGTCACGCACGTCCTGCTTGGAATTTCCGCGATGTGCGACTTCACGGGCGACGCGAACACGCCGAAGCGTCAGACCGCCTGGCCGTTCACGACTCGCCTGCCGCACCATCCGGAAATCGATTATTTCGACTGCGTCAACTTCGCCCATCGTCTGCACGGCAAGCGCATCGCGATGTTCATCGGCCTTTCCGACCATTTCGTTCCTCCCACCGGTCCCGCGGCTTTCTACAACGCGCTTCCGGCCGACAACGACAAGTCCATCGTCACCGAGGCCTGTCGCGGACACGACGGCGTCTGGGCGTACGGCAAACGCCATGAGATGATTCACGAAATACTGAAGCGGGCGAAAGAACAAGGAGAGTAAGATGAAAACCGGAATCATTGCGGCTCTGAGCGCGCTGACGGCGCTGGCGGCGTCAGCGGCGGATACGTTTCTGCCGTTCGAGAAATACGTCAATTGGGGCTACACCGACGCCGTCAAGGGCGACATGCAGGGCGGCTGGACGGACGAGGGTCCGAATCAGGACGCGCGTTACTTCCCGTTCGATCAGAAGACCTTCGCGGGCGTGCCGTTCCACATCGTCGACGAGAAGACGAACGGCGGCAGGGCGATCTTCACCTTCCGCGGCTGGCAGTGCAACAACAGGTTTCTGAACGCCTCCGTGCCGCTCGAGAAGCCGGTCGAGGCGAAGTTCCTGTATCTTCTGCACGCGTCGTGCTGGCTGCAGGACAAATCCGACATCGCCAAGATCAACGTGTACGGCGCCGGCGGCAGAAAACACGTGATCGATCTCGATCCCGACAGAGATCTCTGCAATTGGTGGAGCTGGAAGGAACGGACAATCGAAAAGCCCAACGCCGTCGTCGGCGCGTATTTCGACATGTCGCTCGGCAACGCCGCGGCATACGTCTCGAAGTTCCCGCTTCCGGCGGATTTCGGTCCGGTCGAAAAAGTCGATTTCAACAAGTGGCACGGCAGCGGAACCACGTGGCTCGTGCTCGCGGCGACTTTGTCCGACACCGATTATCCGCTCAAGGCCGAGACGGTTTTCTACACCAAGGCGGACGACGTGTGGCGCGAGATGAACACGATCGCGCCCTATGCAAAGCCCGGCACGGCGCTCGATTTTTCATCCGTCGTCCCGACGAAGCCGGTTTCCGAGACCGGGCGCGTCCTCGCGAACGTGAAAGGCGAGTTCTATTTCGAGAAGATTGGTGAAAAGGCCCGCTTTCTGATCGCGACCTGCGTGATGGAGGACGTCGTCAACAATCCCGGAAAGGACAAGAAGGACGTCGACGAGATGATGGATCGTCTGCGCCGGGCCGGCTACAACGCGCAGCGTTATTGGACGGGCGAGACCTGGTTCGAAACGGATCCGAACGTCTCGAAGGAGGAATACGCACGGCGCCAGGATATGTTCGGCTACATGGTCAAGTGCGCACGCGACCGCGGAATGTATTTCCAGCTTTCGTTCACCGGCGTCGAATACGCGAAGGTCCTCAAGATGAAGGAAGGCCTCCGGCAGTGGAAGGACAGCGTCGCCAAGTTCCTCAACTCGGTGAACCCTTACACCGGCATCGCCTACAAGGACGACGAGTCGATCTTCTGCGTGGACCTCAACAACGAGCTTGAATTCGGCCGTCAGCGCGACGAAGAGCTCGGAAAAATCCCGACCGCGGAATACACGCGGATCGAAATGAAAGTCAGCGAGGAGGAGACCGCGTTGGTGCGTCAGTGCGGTTTCAAAGGTCTCGTGGCGAACTTTCTCACTTCGCCCTCGTGCCGTTACGACGCGATACGCTGGAAACTTTTCGATTTCGTTTCACGCAACGTCTATTTCCAGCATCCGCCGACCTGGACCTCCTCGACGCATCTGAGCTCCGTGCGCTTCGGCGCCGACCATCTCCGTTCGGCCTTCGTCACCCACGAATACTCCAGACCGCAGATCATCTCCGAGCACGGATATCCGTATCCGCAGAAGTTCCGTCACGAACAGGCGTTCGTGGACGGCGCTTACGCGGCGCTCAACGGCTTCGGCGGCCTCACCGCGTTCCGTTCGCCGCTCGGCATTCCCGTCAACGAGGGCGCCTCTTCGTTCATGATGTGCAACGATCCCGTTCTCCGCAGCTCGGAATACCTTACGGCGCTCATGTTCGTCCGCGGCGACGTGAAGGAGTCTCCCTGCACGCTCCGTTTCACGGCGGATGCGGATGAAGATCTCAAGGCCGAGTTCGACGTTTCACCGTCCATCGAGCCGTATTATCTCGGTTTCGTCTGCAAAACGCTGACGGATTACTCGGACATCGCCAAGGAGCGGAATGAAGTGCTCGTGCCGCGGTCCGGCACGGCGAAGGCGTCGATGAACATCGGCGCGACGAACGTCTCGGGCGGCGGCGGAAAGGACGTGCTCGCCGACGCGTCCGACGCGCTCAAGGCGGCGGACGTGATCCCAGCGGGCAACAGGACCGATCCGGCGAAAGGCGTCTGGGAGAGCGTGACCGGCGAACTCTGCATGGATCAGAAGCGCCGCCGCCTCACCGTCTGCACGCCGCGGCTGCAGGGCGTGACGGCCGTCAAAGGCGATTCCTGCGCCGTCGGCGACATCGCGGTGCGCAACCTGAGCGTCAACGCCGGCGTCGCGTTCGCTTCGATCGACGGAACGAAACCGCTCAAGAAGGCCTCGCGGATTCTGCTCGTCTTCGCGACGGACGCCGTCAATTCCGAAGCGATCTACATGAACCGCTTCCGCGAGGACATCAAGCCGAAGATGGGCTGGCCGAAGCAGCTCGGCCACGCGCCGATTCTGATCGAGACGGGTTCGGCGGAGCTCACGCTCAAGAACGTCAATGCGGCGAACCTGAAACTCTGGTCGCTCAACGTCGACGGCACGCGCGCGGAGGAGATTCCGGTCACGGCGCCCGCCGACACCCTCAAGTTCAAGCTCGATACCGCGAAGCTCAAGGCGCCGAGCGTCTATTTCGAACTGGCTGAAAAGTAAGAAACGTTCTTTCAAACGGGCAATGGCGCGGTTTGCGCACGTTGGGTAAGACAAGTGGGACGTGTAGGACGAGTAGGACGGCGGTGGCAAGGGCGCGGGCCGCTTTGGCGCGTGTTGAAAAACTCCGACGGCTGGCAAAAAGGCTCCGCTACCGCTTCGCCCGGCTTCGCGGAGTTCAGCCGCAGACTTTTGGCGTGATGGAAATTAAATCAATCGCGGTCGAGTGCAATCGATCGCGGTCGAGAAAATCAGCCCTGTTCCAAATCTTTCAACAACCACGGATAACACGGATCGGCTGCGCTGACGCTTGCCGTTTTCCCGCCTCGCCGAGCGTGAGCGAGGCGCATCCGTGAAATCCGTGGTTCATCAAGTTCAACTTGCAACTGATTAACTTGCCGCACTTGCCAACTTGGTAACTGACAACGCGCCATCCGGTCTGATGTCAGTAATCAAGTGTTTCAGTGCAGGACAGTTGCAAGTTCACTTGTCCGTGCGCGGCGAATCGTCGGTGCGGAGCGCCGCCAATTCGGCGGAGCGGTAGCGGGAGCTTCACGGATCGGAGTTTCTTTCAAACGGAGCAATGGTGAGGTTTGCGCACGTTGGGTAAGACAAGTGGGACGTGTAGGACGAGTAGGACGGCGGTGGAAAATGCGCTGGTGGCTGGAGCGCGTGTTGAAAACTCCGACGGCTGGCAAAAAGGCTCCACTACCGCTTCACCCGGCTTCGTGGCGCTCAGCCGCAGACTTTCGGCGTGATTGTTTTGAACGGAATTACACGATTTCCATGATTTTTCCGTCTCTCCCAATTCCGTTCGGTTTTGAAAACTGCACGACACCCGTCGCGCGGGTAAATTGCTTTTCGCCATTGAAATGGATATCATACCCGCAGTCCGTGCGGTTGGTTCGGATTTTCCGCCGTTTGTAAATCTTGAAATCGGCAGTTCTTCATGAGAAAAAAAACTGGAATGAAAAAAAACTGCGCCGTGCCGAAAAAGGACGTGATCCTGTTCGTGCCGGCGCATCCGGACGATCTGGGCGTCGCGCTCGGCTTCTGCCACCTCGCGAAGAACGTCTACGATCTTCACGTCGTCGATTTAACACACGGCGAACGCGGCTGCGGCGAGGAGAAGTTCAAAAACGGCTGGACCAAGGCGACGAGGACGCAGGAAGAGGAAGCGGTCTGCAAAACAATCAACGCGAAGCTTCACTGGCTCGATGAAATCGACGGCGAGGCGTATGCGGGTCGCGAGACCTGTCACAGGCTCGCGGCTCTCATCAAGAAGCTGCGGCCGCGCGCGGTGTTCGGGCATTGGCCCGTCGACGTCCACACCGACCACGTGATGGCCGGCGCCGCGATGCAGCGCGCCGTGTTCCTTTCCGGCGTGAAGTGCGAAGTGTGGTTTTTCAGCGAAGGATACCAGTCCAAACGCTGGACGCCGGACGTGCTCGTCGACATCACGTGCGTGATGGACGACAAACTGAAGTCGCTGAACCTGTACGACTGCCAGTTGAACGACGGCGGACTCGTCGGGCACCAGATTCTTTACAGCGAATTCTACGGCCGCCAGTCTCGCCGTCTGTACGAAGGCAAATGCGAGGGCTTCAAGGCCATGGTTCTGCCGATGGCCGGCGACCGCACGATTTTCACCGACCTTCCGAAACCTCCGGATTTTCAGTACAATCTGGAATTCGAAGGAGTTCGCGAAGGTCCGTTCGATTCTTGATTTTCACCAAAGATAAATCACGTCAACCGGAACACAAAATGAAGAAAACACTATCACTGGCGTTGGCCGTCATCGCGCTCTCATTCGCGGCTTTCGCCGAACAACTCGACCACTGGGAGCTCGGTTCGGGGTCGATGACCGACGGCGAATGGACGTTCAACATCAACAGGCGCGACAACGACGGCGTTTTGCCGGGATCGGAAGACGTCTACGGGCTGCAGATCCTGGCCTGCACTGAGTTTCCGGGCAATCCGTCGACTCTCGATTTCTCGAAACCCGTCGTCTATACGGGTGGAGACAGAAAATACGTGATCACGCAAATCAAGCCTTACGGCGATTGCCTCTCTGCCGGGGCCAAGGCGGTGCTCGAGCATCTGCGTCTTCCGAACCATGGACTTGGACTCAGGATTAACGATGCTTTTCAGAATTGCGCCAACCTCGAGAGCGTCACGCCGTTTCTTCCTTCGGACACGGTGACCGCGCGCGGGATGTTCCAGGGGTGCGTGAAACTGGCGTCGCCGCTGGTGTACAAGGGCTCGTCGGATTTCACTCCTTGGGAGCTCTTCGAGGGAACCGCGATTCCGAGCGTCGATCTGTCGGAATCGACGATCACCACGCTGGAGCGCGCGTGCTTCAACGGTTGCACGTCCATCAAGACCGTCAAGCTTCCGCCGACCTTGGCCACGATGACCGGCGGCGTCCAGCCGTTCAACAATTGCACGGCGCTGGAGCGCGTTGAGTTTCATTCGGTGCCAAACACGCTGAGCGCTTTCAGCGGTTGCTCCGCGCTCAAGGAAGTCCGGTTCTACCACACGGCGCCCGACGGCGACGTTCCGGCGGGGATCTACAATCAGCTCAACCAGTCGATCACGACCTATCTGTTCCTTGACGACGACGAGGTCGACGCATTCGACGCCTGGGCCGCCGTCGCGGAGGGCGGCGAATTGACCGACGATGCGACCTGGGCGCAGTCTTACGCCGGAAGCTCCGCTCTCATGGCGAAGCGTCCTCTGCTTCGGTTTTCCGTTAAAAGCGTTTCTCTCGCGGCGGGGCAGGACGGCTATGTCATCGCCGGGCGTCCCGGCACGTTCATCGTTTCCCGCGGCGACGAAGATTCTCTCGGCGGCAACATGCTCGTCAATTACACGATCGCCGGCGGCACGGCCGAAGAGGGCGTGCATTTCAAGCCGCTTTCCGGCGTTGCGTCGATCCCTTCGGGTTCGAAAAGCGGGGTG
>JAZUJQ010000047.1:0-1812 GCA_045642845.1 Kiritimatiellia bacterium | reverse complement strand
CAGGCCCGGCGATGCGGGCGCCGCCGTCGGCGACCACCTGCGGAAGCGCCGACGGCGCTGTCGCGGTGCCGATGAAGAGCGACGCATGCAGTTTGAGTTCGTCGAGATCGGCGCCTTTGACGATGACGGGCATTCCGCCGGACGAAGCGCCGCCCTTCATGGCGACGAACATGCCCTTGGTCGTGACGACGCCGTCGACGGCCTGCGTTTCATTGCCCTGGAAATCGACGACGGTGAGCGCGCCCTTCGCCGGGAGTTTCAGATTGATGCCGTCGGGATCGGTCGTGGAAAGGAACACGATCGCCTCGCCGTCCTTTTCGAACAGGTGGCACGCGGTTTCGCCGATGTAGAACTTCCCGATCGGCTTGGCGTAGCCGATCATGCCCTGCACCACGGCGAGCGTGGCGGCGACGGGACGCGGCGCCGTGAGGTCGATCATGTAGCTCCAGTTGCCGCAGGCGTCGGCTCCGCCGCCGAAGTAGGTGATGAACGCGGCGCCCGCGCAGAGCTCGTCCGGCCAGCGGTTCATGACGTACGCGCACTGACCGAGCGAACGGTCGAAGCACATGTCCGGAGGCATGTTCCAGATCGTCATGCCCGTGGCGGTTTCGTTGTCCGCCACTGCGACGTTTTTGACGCCGCGGATTTCAAGATCGCGCTGCGCCTCGCGGATGCCTTCGAACGTCGAATAGTGCACGGGCAGCACGTCGACGTATTTCGAGACCCCGGCGTTGAGCATGTCGATGCGGTAGCTGTGCGGCCAGAGACCGCCGGCGAGCTGGCACACGAGGTCCGGATCGCTGGCCTTGGCGGCGTCATGGCCGACGCGGCAGATGTCGAGATATTCCTTGACCGGGTCCTTGCACGACTTTCCGGGCACGATTTCGTTCATGAACTCGAACCCGTAGAGCCTGCCTTTGTAGCGCTCGGCCAGTTTGGAAATCGCCGCGCCCCACGCATCGAGATCGAACGGAGCCGGCTCGAACTGCGCGGACTTCGGCATGCCCTCCGGGAGCGACCACGCGGGCGGGGAATACAGCTGGATCCACGGCAGCAGGCCCGCTTCGAAATTGTTCTTGACCGCGTTGTCCAGGCCCGTGAGGTTCCAGCGGTCGGGAGCAGGCTGTATGGCGTTCCACGAAGTGAAGTGGCGCACGTACGAGAATCCCAGATCCGCCGCGAGTCCGGAAAGATCCGCGTCGCCGATGTTGGTGACGCCGAACGGAGTGCGCCGGCCCTTTTCGCGCTCGAAACGGGGAATCGTGCCGAAGTAGCAGAACTCCTCCACGTCCGTCGGATTTCCAGCCTCATCCGGTTTGCCGAATCCGGGCACGGTCGCGGTCACGGAGAACACGCCGCGCTGCCTGAGTTCGGGGAACGTGATCAACTGCACGCGGCGCGCGGGATTGAAAACCATTTCCTTCTCGATCACCGTTTTGTTGAAGACGTCTTTCACGACGATCTTCCCCTTGCGCGCCGAACCGGTCGATTTATCGCCCCACACGACCGAAACGGCGGGCGTTTCGTCGTAGTAAAACAACCCGCCGCGCGCGCCGGGGAACATGCGGAACGAGTCGTTCACCGGGACCACGTTGAGTCCGCCGCCGCGCCAATCCCACGGCCAGTCGGTCCCGTCGGGCTGGATGAACTTGCAGAGGAACGAGCATGTGTTGTAGCGGTACGCTCCGCCGAGTTTGAACTTGAACTCCGCGACGCCCTCGCCCGGATCGATGCGCATGTCCTTGGTGTGGAGACCGGGATAGCCCACGTGCTGACGCTTGGTGTTGATCACGCCGTCGGGATTGTCGATCC
>JAZUJQ010000046.1:0-10742 GCA_045642845.1 Kiritimatiellia bacterium | reverse complement strand
GGCGAGCCGATGCTCTTTGGCGAAACCGGTGGCACAACCCAGAAAACCGCGCCCCTGACGCGTGTTACGGTATTCGGCGAGGGCGGCGAACTGCTCTGTTCGAGTTCCGCTACGGGCAAGTCGCTCGGACAGCCGATCACGGCACCGAGCGGAAACGGCGTCAAGGAGATTGCCTGGACCGACACCGAGACCGAATTCGAGACCTGTCCGTCGATTCGCATCGAAGGCGACGGCAAGGGCGCTTCGGCGATCGTGAACTGGGATTCCGTCAACATCGAAATCCCGCTCACCGACGAACTGTTCGGCTTCCCGCGCATCTCCTGGCCGGCTTCGACCAACGAGAACGTCCGCGGCTACCGCATCACCATCAGCCGCGGCGCCGCCGCGTTGGGCAAGACGATCTACGTCGAAGCTCCGCGCACGTTCATGCATGAGGGCGACTACATCAACGCCGGAATCAACGGCCTCGACTTCGGCAGCACCACCGGCGCCGAGTTCGACTTCGAGGTTCAGGAGGACGACGGCTTCGGCTACACGGCCGTCACCAACGTCTACGTGACGCAGCACCTCTCGTCCACCACCGCGCCGCGCCGCGCCACCGCGCTGGTCAACTCCAGCCCGCGCCAGAAGTCCAAGGTCTACGGCTCCACGGTCGAGTTCTCCTGGACGATGGATCACCGCTCCGAAGGCATCCTGTTCACGCTGACCAACACCGACACCGGCAAGAAGTATTTCGACAAGAAGTACATTCCGTTCCCGGTCCGCCACGGCAAGGTCACCGACGAGAACTGCTACTACACCTGCACCCCGCAGATCGCGGAAGGCAACAAGTTCGTGGCTCTCCCGAGCGGCAACTACACCTACACGATCACGCCGAACGTCAACAGCACGAAGGTCACCGCCCAGAGCGTCTCCGAATCCTTCCAGCTGGTCAACGACAGCTCCGACATCAGCCACCACTCCGTCAAGGGCATCGTGAAGTACTACGGCAAGGTGATGGAGGATTCCAAGATCGCGTCCGCCGTGTTCGACGCCTGCGACGGCGTCGCCACGACGATCACCGGCTCGGTCGATCCCGCCGCGATCCACGCCGGCGCCGTTTCGGTCCGTCTCGTGAACGCCGGCGGCAAGATCGTCGACTCGCTCAACGACTCCGCCGCGAACGGCATCCTCTGCGCCGAATCCAGCCCGGACGCCTACAACGGTCTGATCTCCTACGAAACCGGTGAAATCTCGGTTGTCTTCAAGCGCGCGCCCGAAGCCGGGTTCAAGCTCGAACTCTACGAGAAGCGCTTCCCGGTCTCGCTCGTGATCCAGGCGTTCAAGCTCTCCGACGACTCGACCACCTGCACGGCTCCGTCCGGCGCGATCTGCGCCGAGGTCCGTCAGACCCGCAAGGGCGCGTTCGAAGTGCCCGGCCTCACCGACGGCAAGTACGCGATCCGCGCCTTCCTCGACTCCAACGCCAACGGCGTGTGCGACGATTGGGAGACCCAGGGCATCTGCGTCATGAGCGGCGCCATCACGCCGGTCGTCGATTCCGGCACCGCCGCGCTCACGATCAGCGGCATCGATCTGTTCGGCACCACGATCGTCCTGCACGACCGCGACACGGACAACGACCTCCTGCCCGACTCCTGGGAGTTCCAGAACTTCAAGGGTTCGGTCAGCAAGGGCTCCATGACGGATTCCGCCTACGCGACCGCGGTGCTCAAGTACCGCAGCGGCTACGACCAGAGCTCGCCGGGCGAGTACACCTGGCTCTCCTACGCCGACGGCGCCCTCGACGCCGACCCGCGCACCCCGGACACCGATCTCGACGGTCTCACCGACGCGATGGAAATCCTCGTCACCCACACCGACACCCACAGTTCCGACACGGACGGTGACGGCGTCGGCGACCTCGAGGAGTTCCTCGCCGGTTCCGATCCCGCCGATTCGCTCGACGCTAAGCGTTACACCACGCCCGCGCTCGAATTCGACGCTGCCGGCGTGCCGTTCGTCGATTGCGCCTATCCGTCGCTCAAGCCCGGTGTCGTCCTGGTCTACACGCTCCAGCGCAAGTCCGCGCTCGACGCCGCCTGGGAGGATGTTTGCGAAGTTTCCGTCGGCTCCACCAACGGAGTCGCCGCCTACCGCACCGACGGTCTCGTTTCCTACGACAGCGAAGCCGGCGTCGCCCGCATGAAGCCCGCCGATCTCGTTTCGTCCGACGACGTCGACTGGACCTCCGGCTTCTTCCGCGTGAAGGTCGTCGCCGACTACGGTCTGCTCGAGCAGAACGACGACGGCACCTGGTCCTACTGGACCTGGATCAACCTCGGCGACAACACCTGGAAGTTCCAGGAAGCCGCCCGCGGCACCGGCGTCCTCAAGCACGCCGCCTCCGGCGAGTGGTCGTTCGTCTCCGACGAAGAGGCCGCCGAAGCCGGTTCCGGCACGCTCCTGCGCAAGGCCGGTTCCAAGGATTGGGAATACCGCAGATAATCGATGGAATCCCGGAGGTCTTCTCCGATGCGCAAGAAGGTCAGGACCTTCCGGGATTATCATGACGATTCGTTCGCCGCTCGCGTGACCGGGACTTTGTCCGTCGCGCGCAGCGGCGTCGGTTTTATTTCGCCCGACGGAGGGGCGCCCGACGTTTTCGTCGCCAGCCGCGACATAGGCGCCGCGCTTCCGGGCGACCGCGTCGAAGCGCGGCTTCTTCCCCCGGAACCGGGTTCGCGCCGACTGTCCGGCGTCATTCTCCGTGTCGTGGAACGCGGCGAGCGCGATGTCATCTGCACGCTCAGACTGCGCCACGGAAAGTTTTTCGCCGTTCCGCTCGTTCCTTTCGGCAACCGCGTTTTCCACATCGAACATCCCAGAAAGGCGAAGGACGGCGACCGCGTCGTTGCGCGTCTGCGTTTCTGGGACGATCCGCTTTCAACGCCCGAGGGCGAAATAGCGTCGGTGCTGGGTCCCGAGTCGGAGCCGTCGCTCGATACGCTCGCGATCGAAAAGGAATACAAACTTTCATCCGTTTTCCCGGATGACGTCCGCAAGGAGGCGGAGGCGTCGCCTTCGCTTCTCAAGTCGCCGGGCGAGCGTCTCGATTTGCGCGACAGGCTCATCGTCACGATAGACCCCGCCACGGCGAAGGATTTCGACGATGCGCTTTCGCTTGAAACGGATGAGGACGGGCGACGCGTTCTCGGCGTGCACATCGCCGATGTTTCGCATTTCGTGCGGCCGGGTTCGGCGCTCGACAGGGAGGCCCGTCGCCGCGGGACGAGCGTGTATCTCGTCGATCACGTCGTGCCGATGCTTCCAGAGCAGCTCTGCAACGGCGTGTGTTCGCTGGTGGAGGGCGAGGACCGTCTCGCGTTTTCGGTGTTTCTCACGTTCGATGAACGCGGAAAGCCCGTCGCCCGCGCTTTCGCGAAGTCGGTGATCCGCTCGAGCCGGCGCATGACTTACGGCGAAGCTCTCGACGTCATCGAAGACCGCGCCACGTCCGTGCCGGAAAACATCCGCGGACTCGTGCGTTCTCTGCACGGGCTTTCGCAGCAGCTGCGCAAAAACCGGTTCGATCGCTTTTCACTCGATCTGGAATCGAACGAACTTGAGATCGACATCGATGCAAAGGGGCGCATGACCGGCGTCCATCCGGCCGAGCACAACGTCGCGCACGAACTTGTGGAAGAGGCGATGATCGCGGCCAACGAGGCCGTCGCCACCGAGGTCGCGCAGCGCAGGGTCCCGCATCTCGCGCGTTTCCACGACGCACCTGCCGAAGAGCGTCTCGAATCGCTTTCGGCCGAACTTTTCGCGCTCGGAGTCCGCGCCGGCGCGCTCAACGAGGCGCGTTCGCTGGTGCGTGTTCTCAAACAGGTTGAAAACACTCCCGTCGAGTCGTATGTTTCAATGCTCGTCCTGCGCAGCATGAAGCGCGCGGAATACACGCTTTCGACGGATGCGGAAGGCCATTTCGGTCTCGCCAAACGTTTTTATTCCCATTTCACGTCGCCGATCCGCCGCTATCCGGATCTCGTGATGCACCGCCAGCTCGCGGCGCTGTGCGCCGGCGGTCGCGATGTGCCGGGCGATTTGCGCGCGATCGCGCGCGAATGTTCGGCCACGGAGATGAACGCCGACCTTGCGGAACGCGCGCTCGTCGAGATAAAAAAGTACAGATTTCTCGAAGAACAGCTCAAGACCGGAAAACCGGTCTGCTACGATGCGCTCGCGGTTCAGGTCAAAGATTTCGGCGTGTTCGTCGAAATAACGGATCTCGGTGTCGGCGGAATGATACCCGCCGGCGATCCGGCGTTCGCGCGCATGCGGTACGACGACGTGCGCGGCTGCTTCGTCGGCCGCGGCGGCGCGACGGTCGCATCCGGCTCGCGTCTGACGGTCGTGGTGACCGCCGTCGATTTCGATTCGCGGCACATCGACTGGCACGTCGTGAACTGAATGGTCCGACCTGATTTGTTTTGTCGTTGACCGCGGTTGAACGGCCGCTGAAACCCAAAAGTGGATTTGATGAAAAACGCGCTGTTGACGGTGTTTTCCGCCGCGCTGTGTCTGGCGGCTTTCCGGAATGCCGTCGCCGACACCGTGCCGACCGCTCCCGATTCTTCCTGGTTGAGAGGCGGATACGGCATCATGGTGCATTGGCTCTTCCCCGAATATTCGGAGAGAAACGTCGATGCGCTCGCGGACGGGTTCGACGTCGGGCGGTTCATGGCCGACTTCGACCGCACCGGCGCCGGATGGCTGATTTTCACGGTCGGTCAGAACAACGGATGCTACGCCGCGCCGAATGCGACGATCGACGGGTACGCCGGCGACGGACATTGCGCGCGGCGCGATCTTGTCGGCGAAATCGCCGCCGCCGTTCATGCGCGCGGCAAAAAGTTCATCGCATACCTCCCGTGCGAACTGAATTCGAACGTTTCGATGCATCGGGCGTTCGGGTGGCCGACCGGGACTGACGTCTCGAAGGACATGTCGACGTTCGAGTCGCGCTGGCTCGAGGTGATACGCGAATGGTCCGGACGTTGGGGTCGAAAAATCGACGGTTGGTGGATCGACGGCTACGCTCCGGCGGGGACCCATTGGCCGTGCGGCATTTCCGATGAATCGAAATGGGAGGACGCCCTCCGTGCGGGCAATCCGGCGGCCGTGATCGCCTTCAATTCCGGAGAGGCGGCGACGTCCCCGCAGACCGGCGCCGGGCTCGCGGATTTCCTGGCCGGAGAAATCGCGTCGATGAATCAGGCGAGCGATTGGCCGCGTTCCGAATTCGTTTCCGACGGCGGCGTACCGACGTCAACGCGTATACATGTGTTGACTCCGATAGACGGATACTGGGGCGCCTTCTGGGAATGGCCGCGCCGGATTTCCGGTTTGCGTGACGAAATGTATTCCAGCGTCGCGCTCGAGACGCATGAGGCGCTCGGCGGTTTTCCGCAGCCGAACGTCTCGCAGACGGAACTCGCGTCGTTCATCGTCGGATTCACGTCCGCGAACGCGGCGGTCACGATCAACGTCGGCATCAACCGCGCCGGCCGCCTCAATCCGCATTCGGTCGGACTTCTCGATGCGCTCGACGGCTCGACGACTCCGGCGACGCCGCTCTACGACGGCTCGTCCGGGGTGTGGAGCGCGGCTCCGATGACCGCGGACGGCTCCGCGTTTTCGACGGAAGGCGAAATGGTCTTTGCGTTCGTCCGCGACTGCGGCGATCCCGGAACGACGCGCACGAATTTCTCCGCTTCGGTTCCGTTCAATCTGGTCAATACGATGACCGATACGATCACGGGCGTTCTCGGCGGCGGTGCCGTCGACGGCGTGTACGGCGATGGACGCCAGCCCGGGGATTTCATCGCGGCATCTCCAGCTTTCACGGGTGACACCGACGGCTGCGGCGACGAAGGATTCGGCAAATCGTGGAATTCGTTCGGGTCGATTCTGTCCCGCGCCTGGACCGGATATTCGACGCAGTTCCGCGGTACGTCCGTCGGTAAAGCGACGTTCACGCTGAAAAATCTCACGGTCGGCCGGAAATATCTGGTGCAGTTTTTCCTGCATGAAAGCGGTGCTTCTTCAAAGTGCGTGATGTCTCCGGATCCGGATGTCGCGGCGTATTGCGGCGGCACCGTCGAAACAACCGACGATTGGAAATACGGCGGCGTGCTGACCGGTCGCTTCGCCGCGCGGGAGACCGAGCAGGACGTCACGCTGACGTTCCCGAACAAAGGCGACTGCCAGCTCAACGCCGTCCAGCTCCGTTGTCTGGGACAGGCGGACGACGAAGCCGGCGCCGCCGCGAACGCGATGTCCGACACGTCTTGTATGAAAGGCGTTTTCTGAGCGAGCTTTCACCGGCCGGCCAAGATCGTCGACGGGTACGGAAGCAAAACATTGGAGCGCACCGTCGCGGCGGCCCGCGCGCCGCGTTGTCGCCGTGCCGTTTTTCCGAGTGTCGTCGTTTCCGGCGGCGCGTAGTTCCCGCTGCGTCTTGAACTGCCTGAATCCGTGCTGTACAATCCGCAGCAAGAACGCCGTCCCGTCCTGTGACGGCATCGTCTTTCACGACTGAAATCATGAAACGCAAAACGATTCAAACGCAGGTCGACGAGCTCATCTCGAAGATGACCCTCGAAGAAAAAGTTTCGCAGATGCTTCACGACGCGCCCGCGCTGCCGCATCTCGGCATTCCGAAATACAACTGGTGGAGCGAGGCGCCGCACGGAATGGCGCGCGAAGGTCTCCCCACGGTGTTTCCGCAGGCGATCGCGCGCGCCGCGACGTTCGACCCCGCGCTCGAGCGCGAAATAGGCGACGCCGTTTCGACCGAGGCCCGCGCCAAATACAATCTGTTCGTCAAGAAAGGACTGCGCAACGTCTACACCGGACTCACGCTCTGGTCGCCCAACATCAACATGTTCCGCGATCCGCGCTGGGGCCGGGGGCAGGAAACCTTCGGCGAGGATCCGCACCTCACGAGCGTCATGGGATGCGCGTACGTGAAGGGTCTTCAGGGCACCGACAAACGTTTTCTGAAAACTTCGGCGTGCGCGAAGCATTACGCGGTGCACAGCGGACCGGAAGCCGAACGCCACGGCTTCAACGTCGACGTTTCGCGGCGTGCGCTGCGCGAGTACTATCTGCCCGCTTTCGAAGCGCTTGTGAAAGAGGCGAAGGTCGAGTCGGTGATGTCGGCCTACAACTCGGTCAACGGCGCGCCGTGCAGCGCGAACGTTCCGTTGCTCGATGAAATTCTCCGCAAGGAATGGGGGTTCGGAGGACACGTCGTGAGCGATTGCGGCGCGCTGGACGACATTCTCACCGGACACAAGGCCGCCAACAGCGCCGTCGACGCCGTCGCGCTCGCGCTCGAAGCCGGGTGCGACCTCTGCTGCAGCGCGTTCTATTCGCATCTCGTTGAAGCCGTCCGCAAAGGCCGCGTGAAAGAGGCTCTTGTCGATCGCGCGCTGCGCCGCCTGTTCACGACAAGGATGAAACTCGGAATCCTCGGAGATCACGACCCGACGCCGTGGGACGGTCTCGGAGCCGAGGCGGTGTGCACACCCCGCCACCGGGCGCTGGCCCTGCGTTGCGCGGAGGAGTCTCTCGTGCTTGTGAAAAACGACGGCATACTTCCGCTCTCGCGCGAAAAGACGGATCGGCTCGGCGTGTACGGCGCGCTTGCGATGGACGAGCGCGCGCTGCTCGGCAACTACAACGGGTTGACGGATGCGCCGGTCACTCCGCTCTCGGGAATTCTGCGCGCCGCCGGACCGGCGGTGCAGGTGGCGCAGGACCGCCGTTCGAAGCTGCTCGGCGATGAAACGCTTCCGGAATGGAACATCGGCGAAACCTACGCCGCCGCGCACGGAGACCCCGCCACGATGCCGCTCGTGTTCTGCGTCGGACTCGTGCCGATGCTGGAAGGCGAGGAGGGCGAGACCATTCCGCCGTTCGTGGGCGACCGCAGAACCATCGCAGTGCCGGAGTGTCAGCTCGAGATGATGACGGCCCTCAAAAAGGAAGGATTCCCGATCATCGCCGTCGTGTTCGGCGGCAGCCCACAGGACCTTTCGCGGCTCGAGGAAATATGCTCGGCGGTGCTGCTCGCGTGGTATCCCGGCGAAGCGGGCGGGTTCGCGATCGGCGAAGCGCTGTTCGGCGACATCAATCCGTCCGGACGTCTTCCGGTGTCGTTTCCAAAATCGCTCGACGGTCTTCCGCCGTTCCGCGATTACGGACTGCCCGGCCACACCTACCGTTATTCGGATGCCGAAATGCTGCACCCGTTCGGTTACGGACTTTCCTACACGACGTTCCGCTATTCGAACATGCGCGTGGAGCGCGCCGGGAAACGCATCGCGGTGTCGGCGGACGTCACCAACGTCGGCAAGCGCGCCGGCGGCGAAGTCGTGCAGCTATACGTGCGTGCGCCGGCCGGAACGAAGAACGCCGCGAAACATCATCTCGAAGGTTTCAAACGCATCGTTCTTGCACCCGGTGCCACCAGGCGCGTTGAATTCAAACTGACGGAGAAAGCTTTCTTCGTTTACTCGGACGACGGGTCGGCGTCGGTGCCGAAGGGTTCTTCCACCGTCTTTGTCGGCGGCGGTCAGCCGGGATTCTCGAAAACCGTCGGCAGGGCCGTCAGATTTTGACGCGGCTTCCGTCGGTGATCCGTTCCGTCCGCGCGTCGTTTTCGCTAGAATGACGCCGGTTCGCTGTTTCAAACAATGGATTCACAATGGGCGAAATCAATTCCGACGAAAAGAAAAAACGCGGAATCCGCCGCGTGCGGCGTTTTCTGATCGCGGCGGTCGTCATCGGCGTCGCGGTTGCTTTGTTTCCGGGCGTCTGGGGACCGCCGTTGCTGTCGTGGGCCGTTCCGGCCGTGGCGAAGCGCGTCGCCGGAATCGATATGACTCTTCCGTTCGAACGGGTTTCGATCGGGCGCGTGACGATCCGCAATGCGGAAATACGGAACGTCCCCGGCGCTCCGAAAATAAAATTCGCCGAAGCGCGCGCATCGGTGTCCGGATTGTTCGGTAAAAAAATAGATTCCGTTGAAATCGACGGCATTGCGCTCGATGCGTCGGCCTTGACGAACTCCGTGCCGCGCACGGCCGGACGTCGCGCGGCGGCGCTCGCATTGCCGCCCGACCCGTTCTGCGGCTGGACGGTGGGAAGTCTTCGCGTGGCGGTCGATGAAACTGACCTCGCCCCGATCGTTCCGCCCGCTGCGGCGGAGTTCGTGACGAACACGACGCTGCGTGCCGGGCTGCGGATGGATGACATGAAGGGCGAACTTCTGGTCGATGTTCTCGGTTATCGCGTCGCGTCGACCTTTTCATACGCAAGCGCCGCGAACGGCGCCGAGGCGCACGCGCGTTTCAGTCTGGAAGGTTCGCCGTTGAGCGTCGCCGCGGTTTTTCTTTCCGGCATCGACGGCTGGTCGCTGGATGTGACTCTGCCTGAGACGAAACTGTCGCATCTCGACCCGTTCATCGCCGGACCGCTCGGTCGTTTGAAGATTCCCGGCGTCGCCGATCTGTGTTTTTCCGGAGACGTTTCTGCATCGGCTTCGGTCGAGCAGTTTTGCGACGATCCGGTTCCGACGTGGAACGCGCGTGTCGCGGCGAGCGGCGTCGATGTCTCTCTTTCGGTAGCGGGACGGACCGCAGGGGTGCGCGGACTCCGCGGCTCGGGCGGCGTTGACGGAACCGGAAAACATTTCGACATCCGTCCGATGTTCCCGCGTTTCGACACGGCTTCGTTCGGTGAATTCCGCGCGACCAACGGCTGGGCCTCTTTGCGCGCGACGGAGACCGCTCTTCTTGCGACCGAAGCGCATGTCGGAATATGCGGCGGCGACGTGCGCGTGTATTCGCTCTTTCTGAGTCCTGAAAAAATCGACGCCGGATTCACGCTGTTCGTCGACGACATCGATACCGGCGAGTTTCTCGCCTGCATGCCGGAATTCCACGGCTACGCGTCCGGACGTCTTCACGGACGCGTTCCGCTTTTCGTCAAGGGCGGCAAAGAACTGCGTTTCGGCAAAGCTTTTTTGTATTCGACGCCCGGTGAAATCGGCAAACTGCGCGTTGAAAACGCGGCGCCGGTCACGGACAATCTTGCGGCGGCCGGCATACCGCAGGAGACTTGCGACAACCTCGCCAAAGCGCTGGCGGATCTCGATTACAATGTTCTGCGTTTCGATTTGAACGGCGGCGAAGAAGGCTGTCTTTCGGTATCAGTGCGAGGCACCTCGGGCAACGGTCCGGTCGCCGTGCCGGTGGATCTTACCGTGAATTTCCGCGGTGCGCTTGAACGCTTGATAAACTTCGGACTGCGCGCGGGCGGATCGCTTTGAGCGTTTTTCGCGCGGCCGCGGCCGCGTTTTCACCCCGCCCGGGCAGGAAAAACCGCTTCCGCCCGGGAAAATTTTTCAGCAAAGCCCTCCGCGGAGCGCTCCGCGCGACGCGGAAAACCCCGTTTTCATTGGGGTTTCCGCGCGAAATCCGCCTTTTTGAAAATTTTTCGAAAAACCCCTTGCAATGATTTTTTCAGTTTGATAGATTCTTTCCCCGTTGCGCCCACCGCCCCACTCCCCGTGATGCCGCGGCGCGGCGCGGCGCGCCGGGCGAAACCTCCGGGTTGACGGCCGCCTCGGTCTTTGAAAACGGAACCGCTTTTTCGGACGTCCATTCCGGACGCATCCCTCCGATGAA
>JAZUJQ010000045.1:0-10212 GCA_045642845.1 Kiritimatiellia bacterium | reverse complement strand
TCTCCCGCGGCGATCTTGTTGGCAAGATCGAGCGGAAGCATCCGTATCGTGGATTCGCCACCTTTTTCCATGGCGGGGCGGGATTATTTTTCTTCCGGAGCGGGAGCGGCCGCGGCGTCTTCTTCGGCCGGCTTTTTCTCTTCGTCGTCCGAACCGCCGAAAAGGGAACCGATGGCGCCGCCGATGGCCTTGACGCCGTCAACCGCGGCTCCGCCAACGGCGGACACGCCGTCAACCGCGGCTCCGCCAACGGCTTTGACACCGTCGACCGCGAGCTCGCCGACGTCGCCCACGACACCGACCGCGACCTTGACCGTGCCCACGACGATGGACTGGATGATTTCATACGTCGCCTTGAGCGCGGTGACGCCGCCGCTGTCCTTGCCGATGTCGTTGAGTTCGATCGTCGGCAGCGGAACGATGGCGCCCTTGCCGTTGACGACCGCCACGCGCACGCGACCGCCCTTGAACAGGAATTTGTCGATCACGACCTTGCGGGCCGCTTTCTTCCCGTCGTCGGCGGAAGCCTCGTCCTTTTCTTCGCCGGCGCCGAGATTGTCGAGCAGCTTGTGGAGATTGTCGTGTATGCCCTTGAGTTCGTACGTGACGAGGGGGTTTTCAATCGTGATTTCGCGGATGTGGATCGGCTCGGATGACTTCAGGATCGACGCGGTGTCGATGTCGAACCTGAACGTGTCGAGTTCGAAGATGTTCGCATCGAAACCCTCCGGCGCACCGACGGTCATGCCCTGGATGTTCAGACGGCCGGCGAACGCGTTCGCGGTGACGTTCGAAATCGAGACATCGGTTCCAAGCACGAGCGGAGCCACGTTTTGCGCGGCGCCTTTGACGACGGGACCGAGCGCGATGAGCAGAATCAGAACTACGACGACGAGAACGGAGACGATCCACGCCGCGATTTTAACGGCCTTCATGGCCTTGGGATTGGATTTCATTTTTGTTTTCCTTTGATTTCAAAAGCAGTTCCGCGACGGTGTTCGACGACACGGTGAAAACGGCGTCCCGGCCCTTCACACGCAGGAAACGCGAACCGTCCGGACCTTCCGAACCGAGCTGCACAACGGCCACGGGACGGTTGGTGTCGCCGGAATTCAACGAAAATTCGGCGGCCGGGGGAAGCAGCCCGTAAGCGGACGAATCCGCCGGCGACAGCGATTCAACGGACTCCGCCGTGAAGTCCGGATTTCCTCCGAACAGCAGCGGAGAACACAACCGGATGAATGTCCGGCGCGAAACGTCCGGCAGCGACTCCGCCGCCATTTCACGGCGGAGGGATTTCGAAAACGCGACGCCGTCGGCGAACGCGACGGTTTCCGAACGGGACGAGGATCCGAGGGTTATTTCCACGCCGCCGGACGGACGCCCGGAATCCGCGTCGACGGCAACCGCGTTCGTATCGCACAGCGCGCACATGGAAACCAGAAACTCGTTCACGCGGGACGCATCGGCCGGATTGCCGGACGGCTGCTCGAAATTCCACGCGCCGTCGTTTTCGGACCGCACGAGTTTGAAAGAACAGTCGTCGAACCGCGCGGAAAGAGACGTAACGTCGCCGGGGTCGCTCAAAAACAGACGATGATCGCGGAACGTGTCGGCCGGCATGGAAAGCGCGGTGAACACATTGTACTGCACGAGATACTCCCCTCCGTCCGTCAAGGCCGAAACACGGACCGGCGCGGCGCCGCCCTTGGTCTGAGGATACCCGAACGCGAACACGCGGGGCGCGGGATCGCCGCGATACCAAAGGGAAAGAGACAGCGAGGTCTCCTCCGACGAAAGCCGGGGCTCCGAAACGTGTTTTTCAACCACCGAAATCACGACGGCGTTCAGAACGTTCTCGACACAGACCGGATCCGCCGCGCATTCAACGGGCGACGACATGTTCCAGCCGGCGCCGGACTCGACGCACGCGATTCTGATCACGGGCTCGCCGGTGCGGCGGATTTCGAGTTTTTCCACGGCACGACCGTCGAGATCGAACGGCATGCGGTCGAGCAGGTCGCTTTCCGACTTCGGCAGAAGTTCGAACACCGAACGATCGACCATGAACACGTCGCTCCGGCCGTCCACGGACGCGAACGCACCGACGGAGTTGGTGCCGAAATTAACGGTGGTTTCGCCGGCGGAATCCGTGATTTTCACGACGGACAAAGCCGGATCGAGTCCGTACATGTCGAGCGTCAGCCGCCGGTCGGTGCGCTGGCGTTCGGTTATGCGGTCGCGCACGGCGGCGCCCGTCACGGCCTCGAGAATCTCGCCCATGCGCGAAGAATCGACGCCTCCGCGGTCGCCGGAAACGAATTTCCACGCGCCGCCGACGTATTCGACTTCGGCGACGCCGCCGTTGAATTCGAACGAAACCCGGCGAACGGTCCGCCCCTGACGCGCAGAAAGCAGTTTACGGGGGCCGACGTCGGCGCCGACGGTCCGCGTCATCGAAAAATACGCGGCCGCCGACAAAGCCATCGCGGCGAACGCGAAAAAGACTACCGTTCTGCGCGTGAGCATTTCAGCGAACAGATCAAAAGAACCGCTATGCCGACGCAAATGCACGAGTCGGCCACATTGAAAGTCGGATACGTGTAAACAGACCGCCAGTGGAAATCGAGAAAATCGATCACCGTTCCGCGGAACGCGCGGTCTATCAGATTGCCGGTTATTCCGCCAGCCAGAAGTCCGGCGGCGAACCGGGAAACCCTCGACCCCGTGAATTCGCGGCGATTGAACCACAGAAACGCCAGCATCGCCGCGGACACGCCGCAGAGCAGCAGACGCTGCCCTGAAAGCATGCTCCACGCGGCGCCGTCGTTGAGCGCAAGACGCAGATTGAAAAAACCGGGGATGACGACGCGCGGCGGCGCATCGCGCAGAAAAACGAACGCCGCCGCTTTCGACAACTGATCAAGAGCAACGGAGACGAGCGCTGTTATCCAGACGGACCTCACCGGTTGCTCTCGTAGTACGCCAAAGGCACGAACCCGGAACGGATCGCCTGATCGTGCTCGATCGACTCCTGGCAATCGATGCAGTATTCGGCGAACGGCCGCGCCTCGAGACGCGCCTTGCCGATCTTCGCACCGCAGTTCTTGCAGATGCCGTAGGTGCCGTCCGCGATCGCCTTGAGAGCGTCGTCGATCTGGCGCACCTGGCGCTCGTTCATGTTCGCCTTCGTGAGCTCGGTCGCGCGCATGTTCGCGTCGGTGCCGTCCTCTTCCTGATTCACCTCGTCGTTGCGCACGAGCGACTGGGACTGCAGGGATTCCGCCTTGTTCAAGGCCTTCGCGCGCATGTCGAGCATCGCCTGACGGAATTTGGAAAGCTCCGCATCGGAGAAACGCACGTCGGAATCGTCGTTTTCGACGACGGGCACGGGCTTTGGCACCGCAACATTCACGGGGTCACCCGACGGTTTCACTCTCGAGCGACCTCCAGAGTTCTTCCCTCCGGTCGGCTTCGACGACGACTTCGGCGGTTTCACCGACTTCGACGGTTTCGTCGTTTTCGTCGGCTTTGACGGCTTCAACGGTTTCTGCGTCTTCGCCGGTTTCTTCACATCCGCCGGCTTCGCGGTTTTCGAAACGGGTTTGGAGACGGGCTTCTTCACCGACTTGGAAGCGGTCTTGGACACGGACTTTTTCACAGTCTGTTTTCCGGCCGCCGTTTTTTTCTTTGCAGAGGTGTTCACGATCTTTTTCTTACGCGGGGCTTCGACCCGCGCCTTTTTGACTGAAGGTTTCTTCGCCGGTTTCACCGATGCCTTTTTCGCCGGTTTGGTCGCGGGCTTCTTCGCCGGCTTCACGGCCGCCTTACGGGCGGTCTTGGCCGGTTTCGCCTTCTTCGACGCTTTGTCCGCCTTTTTGACGACGGGTTTCTTCACCTGGGTTTTCGAAGTATTTTTCATAGTGGTGTATCGGGGTGAATGATGTGCGCGAATTTTATGAAAAAAGCGTTTTTTTAACAAGAGCCGCGCCGCAACGTCCGGTTGCGCTAAAAAAGGCGGCATTTTGCTAGAATCCCGCCCGTTATGAAAAACGGCATATCAAAGTTGAGATTGCGCCGCATCGCCGACTTGCGCCGCAGACGCGCCGCGAAAACGACGGAGAAAGTCTCGTTCGCGAACGGGACGTTCCTCGCCGTGGTCTATTCCGTCGTCGCCGTTCTCGTTTCACTCGGGTGCGAAGTGCTCACAAGCCGTTTCGCGGGACACCCCGCCGGCGGGGATCTGCGGTGGACGCTCTGCACCGACACCATAGTGCTCGCTATATCCGTCGCCGTGGCGCGGTTGCTTCTCGGGCTTCTGTCTCCGAAGATCCTCGCGCGCAATTCCAGACTGCTTCTCCTCTGCGTCACGGCGATTCTGGGCAATGCGCTTCATTCGGCGATCGTGATTGCATTCGCCCAGCCCAGAATTTTGAACCACCTGCCCGAATATTGCAAAAACATCGAATTTTTCATTCCTTTCCTGGTGCCGTACATGTTCGTTCCCATGCTTTCGACTCTGCTTTGCGGAGCGGGAGCGGGCATTTCGCTCGGTGCCGCCATGGCGGTGCAGAACCTGGTGTTCGTGCCCGGCGCCGAATCGCTCCCTGTGACGCTCACCGGAATGCTGTTGGCGTTCGCCGTCCCGTTCTGCGTGCAAAACGTGCACAAGCGCGGCACCCTGCTCGAAGTTTCCGGTCTTGTGCTGGCGTTGCAGATTCCGATCGTCGCCGCCGCGGTGTGTTTGGGCAAAATTCTGCACAAAACTGGTTTTGCGGACGTCAACCCGGCGATCTGCATCGTCTACACCCTGACATCCGTCGCGCTTTCGTTGATCGCCGTGCTTCTGGCGCTGCCCGTTCTCGAGCGGATTTTCGGGGCGTGCAGCAACATCCGCATCGGGGAATTCGCCGATCTTTCCAATCCGATTCTCGAACGTCTCTCGCTCGAAGCCCCCGGCACGTACCACCACAGCATATGCGTCGCCCAACTCGCCGCCGCCGCCGCCGAACAGATCGGGGCCAACGCGATTCTCGCGCGCGTCGGGTCGTATTACCACGATATCGGCAAGCTTTCGCGGCCGGGTTCGTTCACGGAAAACCTTGCGCCCGGCCAGACCAATCCGCACGACTCGATGCAACCTTCCGTTTCCGCGCTGGTGCTGGCCTCGCACGTCAAGGACGGCGTCGCGCTGGCGATCGACGGCAATCTGCCCGCCGCCGTGCGGGACGTGATCGAAGAACACCACGGATCGACGCTGATGTCGTTTTTCTACAACAAGGCAGTCGAACAGGCCGCCGCGAAAGCGCGCGAAACCGGCGTCGAAGCCGAGCGCGTGTCGAAAGCCCAGTTCCGCTACGCAGGGCGCCGTCCGCGCACCGCCGAAAGCGCGATCGTGCTTCTCGCCGACAGCGTGGAGGCGTCCTCGCGTTCGCTCAACGCGCCGACGCCGCAGATCATCGAAAACCACGTCAACCGCATCGTGTCGGAAAAAGCCGCCGACGGTCAGTTGAACGACTCGCCGCTCACCTACCGAGACGTCGAGGAAATCAAACGGTGTTTCATCGCCACGCTGGGCAGAATCATGCACACGCGCGTCGCCTATCCGAGCGCGCGCGAAGGCGGAGCGGTCGAGGAGAAGGGTGTCGACAATGACGACGGAAACGATTCTGCTTCTCCGCAAACCCGGCCTTGATCGCGACGCGCTCGACCGCGCCTGTTCGTGTTTCGCCGGATTCGCTTCCGCCCTCGCGCGGAGGCGCGGGCTTCCGTTCTTCGACGAAATCGACGTGATTTTCCACAACGACGCCGCGTCCGCCGCCGCGCACGGAGCCGTCATGGGCGTGCCGACGCCGACCGACGTCATAACCGTCCCTTACGCGGCGATGCCGGGAGAACCCGCGCGCGCCGAACTGCTCGTCAATCCGCTCGAAGCGCTCCGCCGGGCCTCGCGGCGCGGCACCAATCTTCTCCCGGAAGAACGCGCCATGCGCTGGTCCGCCGACCTCGAACTGGCGCTCTACGTCGCGCACGGGTTCGACCATCTGGCCGGTTCGGACGACGCCGCGCCGTCAGATTTCCGCGCCATGCGCCGCCGCGAACTGCGCTGGCTTTCACGACTTCCATTCAAACCGGTTTTCTTCAAACGCCATGACTGAATCAATCGACACCGAGCCGATCACTCACGAACTCGAAGCGCAGGTCGAAGAACTGATCGACAATGAAATGTGGGGGCAGCTCACGGCCGCCGTCTCCGATCTCCCTCCCGCCGACATAGCGATTCTGCTGGCCCGCACGGCAGGCGGAGACAAGCTCACCGCGTTCTTCCGCTGCCTGCCCGACGACCTCAAGCCTGACGTTCTCTCGTACCTCCCGAGCGAGGTCGCGACGGAACTCGCGGAAGCCCTCCCGGCCCCCGCCGCCGCCGAAATCGCCAACGACATGGCGCCGGACGACGCGGCGGACATGCTCGGAGAACTCGACAAAGACGTATCCGCGAAGATCATCGAAGGGATGGACGAAGAGGCGGCCGACGACGTCCGCCGCCTGATGACCTACCCGGACGACTCCGCCGGCGGCATCATGACCACCGATCTGGTGGAACTCGGGCCCGATCAGACCATTCTCGAAGCGCTTGACGCCATCGCGCGCGACCCGGACGACGAACACATCTATCAGGTGTTCATCACCGGAAAGGACCACAAACTGATCGGCTCCGTTTCGATCTGGGACCTTCTCCGGCAGAAAAACCGCTCGGTGAAACTCGCGGACATCATGGATTCCGATCCGCTCTACGTGACGTCCGACACCGATCAGGAAACCGTGGCGCAGACGATGTCGAAATACGACCTTTCCGTGCTTCCGGTCGTGGACGACAACGGCGCGCTGCTCGGACGCATCACGCACGACGACGCCGCGGACATCATCCAGGAAGAGGCCGAAGAGGACATGCTCAAGCTCGCCGGTACCGACGAGAACGAACTCGGCAACGTTTCGGCGTGGAGGTCCTGCCTGCACCGTCTGCCCTGGCTGTTCATCACGCTGCTCGGCGGAGCCGTCACCGCGACGATCATGAGTTCGTACAACATCACGTTCAAGCTCGTGATAATCCTCGCGTCGTTCATTCCTACCGTGATGGGCATGGGCGGCAACGCCGGCATCCAGAGTTCGGTTCTGATGATCCGCGAAATCGCATCCGGCACGGGACGCCGCCACACGCTCGGAAAACTCTTTTTGCACGAACTGCGCACCGGAGCGCTGATGGGGCTCATCTGCGGCGCCGGAATATTCCTCTGCGCGCTGGCGATGATGTATCTCACGCAGGCCGGGCAGGAGGCGCTGGCCGTGGCCGGCAACGGGACTTCCATGGAAGTCTCCACGGCGCCGTTCTTCATCGCTTTCATCGCCGGACTTTCGCTTTTCTGCGCGATGACCTTCGCGGCCGGCTTCGGCGCCGTCGTGCCTATGATCCTCGACCGCGTCCACATCGACACCGCCGTGGCGTCCGGACCGTTCATCACGGTGATGGACGACATCTTCGCCATCCTCATCTACTACGGCGTTTCGGCGCTTCTCCTCAGCCGTTTTCTGCAAATCGCATCCTGACGCACCGCAATGAACCTCACGTACAAACTCATCTCCTCCCATCTCGTTTCCGGCGACCTCGTCCCCGGCTCAGAAATCGCGCTCAAGATAGACCAGACTCTGACGCAGGACGCCACCGGAACCATGGCGTATCTGCAGTTCGAGCGCATGGGCGCCGACCGCGTCAAGACCGAACTCTCCGTTTCGTACGTCGATCACAACACGGTGCAGGTCGGCTTCGAAAACGCCGACGACCACGCGTACCTGCAGTCCGTCGCGCGCCGCTACGGCATCGTGTTCTCGCGGCCCGGCAACGGAATCTGCCACCAGCTCCACCTCGAACGCTTCGGCAAACCCGGCAAGACGCTCATCGGATCCGATTCGCACACTCCGACCGGCGGCGGCATCGGCATGCTCGCCATGGGCGCCGGCGGACTGGACGTCGCCGTCGCGATGGCCGGCGGCGCATACAGGATCGCCGCGCCGCGCGTCGTGCGCGTGTACCTCACCGGCAGACTGCGCGCGGGCGTCTCGGCGAAGGACGTCATCCTCGCGGTGCTCGCGAAATACGGTTCGTCCGGAAACGTCGGCCGCGTGATGGAATACGCCGGCCCCGGCGTCGCCACGCTCGACGTCCCCTCACGCGCCACGATCACGAACATGGGCACGGAGCTGGGAGTCACGACGTCAGTCTTCCCGTCCGACGAAACAACGCGCCGCTTCCTCGCCGCGCAAGGCCGCGAAGAGGATTGGATTCCGCTTGCGGCGGACGACGACGCCGAGTACGAGGAAACGTTCGAGCTCGATCTCTCGGCGGTGGAACCGATGGCCGCCTGCCCGCACAATCCGGGCAATGTCGCGACGATCGCTTCGCTTGCGGGCATGAGGGTGAACCAGGTTCTCGTCGGCTCGTGCACCAATTCGTCGTACCGCGATCTCAAAACAGTGGCGCTGCTGCTCAAAGGCCGCAGGATTTCGCCGTCGGTTTCCTTCGGCGTCGCGCCGGGGTCGCGTCAGGTCGTGCTTGAACTCATGCGCGAAGGTCTGTTCGCCAATCTCGTCGAAGCCGGTGCGCGAATTCTTGAAAACGCATGCGGGTTCTGCATCGGCAACCACCAGTCGCCCGGCACGAACGCCGTGTCGCTGCGCACGTCCAACCGCAATTTCGAAGGCCGCTCCGGCACCAAAAGCGCACAGGTGTACCTCGTGTCGCCGGAAAGCGCCGTGGCCGCGGCGCTCACCGGCGTCGTCACCGATCCGACTTCGCTTGAAACCGCCGCGCCGGTCGATCTGCCAGAACGTTTCGGCATCGACGATTCGATGTTCCTCTACCGGGACACCGCCGGCGTCGGAGTCCCGGACGCCGAAATAGTCCGCGGTCCGAACATCGGAGAAGTGCCGGACGGCGCCACGCTGCCGGAGGCGCTGCCCGCCGTCGTGTCGATCAAAGTCGGCGACAAAATCACGACGGACCACATCATGCCCGCCGGCGCGCGTCTCAAGTTCCGTTCGAACGTCCCGGTTTACTCGAAATACGTTTTCGAACCCGTCGATCCGACGTTCCACGACCGCTGCCTCGCGAACAAAAACGCGGGCGTCGGCAACATCATCGTCGCCGGCGAATCCTACGGACAGGGCTCGTCGCGCGAACACGCCGCCCTTTGCCCGATGTATCTCGGCGTGCGCGCGGTGATCGCGAAATCCATAGAGCGCATCCATTCCGCCAATCTCATCAATTTCGGCATCGTGCCGTTCATCTTCGAAAACCCCGCCGACTACGACTCGCTCGCCGCCGGCGACGCGCTTGAATTCGGAGACATCGCGGAGGCGATCCGCGGCGACGGCCGGGCGACCGTGAAGAACGTCCGCACGGGCGCGGAATTCCGCGTCCGCGCCACGCTCTCGCCGCGTCAGCGCGACATGCTTCTCGCCGGCGGTCTCATGGCGCAGATGTCCGGAACCCGCGCATAAGGTTCCCAGACGGCTGAAACCGACGAACACGTCCCGGCGGAATCACCGTCGGGTTCCGGGGCGTCACGCCTGAAAATGGTCGTACCCGTCGCAGGACGGAGGCAGGTCCACTCCTGCGGCGCCGGCGCGCACGACGCCGATGCGCGAAAGCCGGGTTTCCGGGAACGCGGTCATGAACGCGGTCATGAAATCCGGGTCGTCGGGTGCCGTGAACAGAAGCTCGAAATCTTCGCCGTCTGAAAGCGCCTTGCGCACCGGATCGGGCGAACGCGCGCATTCCGGAGAAAAAGGCAGCGCCGCGCAATCGAGCGCTATCGACACGCCGCTCTCCGCCGCGATGTGGCGGAGTTCGGACGCCGCCCCGTCGGACACGTCGATGCACGCCGAGGCGCCGTGCACGCGCAGCCATGCGCCTTCGGCAAGGCGCGGAGCGAAGGAAAGATGCCGGCCCGATTCGAACGAACCTCCGAGTTCTCCGGTGACGTAAACGGCCTCGCCCGGTTTGGCTGCGCCGCGCAGAAGCGCCCCGCCGCGCGGAACGGTGCCGGCGCAGAAAACGTGCAGCCCGATCGCGGACCCGCATGAGGTGTCCCCGCCGACGATCGCCACGCCGTGTTCGCGGGCGAGCGCGGAGAGGCCGTTGTAAATTCCGAGCGC
>JAZUJQ010000044.1:0-1957 GCA_045642845.1 Kiritimatiellia bacterium | reverse complement strand
ACACCCGCGATTCCATGAAAGCGCCGCCGACGCGGAAACCCGCGTTTCACTTCCGCCTTTGCGCCGTTGGAAAGAAACTCCGATCCGTGAAGCCCCCGCTGCCGCTCCGCCGAATGGTCCGCGCTCCGCACCGTCGATTCGGCGCGCACGGGATTTGGAACAGAACAGAATTGCTCGACCGCAATCGATTGCATTCGACCGCGATCGACTTGATTTCAGCCACGCCAAAAATCTGCGGCTGTGTGCCGCGGAGCATGTTTGCCAGCCGTCGGAGTTTGTTTCACCCCGCGCCAAAGAACCCCGCGCCATTGCTCCGTTTGAAAGAAACTCCGATCCGTGAAGCTCCCGCTACCGCTCCGCCGAATGGTCTGCGCTCCGCACCGCCGATTCGGCGCGCACGGGATTTGAAAGTGACAAATTTTATTCAATCAAATGCTCCGGCTGAACGACGCGAAGCACGGTGCAGCGGTAGCGGAGCATGTTTGCCAGCCGTCGGAGTTTCTACCAACCCGCGCCCTGGCAATCCGCACTTTGGCGGCGTTTGCGCCGATCCGTGCATTTGAACCCGGGGCTTTTCGCCTTTCGTCCGTGAAATTGGTAGAATTGCGGCAACTCGTCGGGTGCGGTGTCATCCGCGGGCGATTTGGTCATGCAAACAATCACGCTTTCAAACGACGTTCTTTCGGTTTCGATCAACTCTCTTGGCGCGGAGGTCGTTTCGGTCCGCGATGCATCGGGTTGCGAATACATCTGGCAGGGCGATGCAAAATTCTGGAAGGGGCGTTCTCCTCTGTTGTTCCCGTTCTGCGGACGCTGCCACGCAAAAAGCTACGAATGCGCGGGGCGGCGCTACGAAATAGATCTGCACGGGTTCGCTCGCCACAGCGAGTTCGCCGTTGTTCATGCGGACGGCGCTTCGGCGACGCTGAAACTCGTGCAGAACGAAAACACGCTCCGGGTTTTTCCGTTCAAATTCGAATTGAACGTCACGTACAGTCTTTCGGGAAACAGGCTGTCCTTCGAAGCGAACGTGATGAATCCCGCGAAACGCACGCTGCCGTTCGCGTTCGGACTGCACCACGGGTTCAACGTTCCGCTTGGCGGCGATGGCAGGTTCACGGATTGGATCCTTGAATTCGACGAGGTGTGCGGCCCGGACAAATTCATACTGTCGTCCGGCGGTCTGCAGACGGGATGCAAAGCGCCTCAGCCGCTCGACGGCGGCCGGATCATCGCGTTGCGCCACGGACTTTTCGACGACGATGCGATTTTCCTGTCGCGCGCCGCGTCCGGCGTGACGCTGCGCCGCGCCGACGGCGAGGGCCGTTCCGTGCACGTGTCGTATCCGGATTTCCCGTACATCGGTTTCTGGCACACGCCGCACTCGAAAGCCCCGTTCGTGTGCATCGAGCCGTGGACTGGTCTGCCGGGGACCGACGGCGCCGTCGAAGACATCGAGACGGAAAAGACCGATATGTTCCGCCTTCCGAAAGGCGTTTTGAAAACGCTGCGCTGCGAAATCGATTTCCGCGGTTGAACCCGTGGCGCGGTCTCAGTCCGCGCGCGTCAGCGTGAGTTTGAGAACCGTCCGTCCGGGGCGGTCGGCCGCGAGTTCCGAGACCGCGTAGCCGGGAAGCCAGAGCACCTCGCCCGTGGCGGGGTCCGCAAGGAGCCACAGCGCCGCGCGGACGTCCTTGGGGATTTTCATGGAAGTGAAGACGTCCGAAAGTTTTTTCGAGCGTCCGCTTCCGGCTTCGGCGATGCGGTCGCCGTGCTTCCAATGCCGCAGCACGGGTGCGCGGCGGGCGAATTCCTCCGCGTCGACCGTGCATTCGAAGCGGTCGGCGACGAGCCCGGGAACGCGCGCCGGCCGCAGGGGTTCGCCGCATTCCTCGGCGTGCAGTTCCATCTCCGCGGCGGACGCTCCGCGGCGTGCCGGAGGGAGAAATTCGAGCCG
>JAZUJQ010000043.1:0-7574 GCA_045642845.1 Kiritimatiellia bacterium | reverse complement strand
GTGCTTAAAACGACGCAGACGTCGAACTATTCGCTTTTCGGAAACCAGACGCAGGGGAATGAGATCATCTTCTCCGATGGCGCCACCTGGGAGATGCCGACCACGCCGAACGGCTATTATGCGTCGACCAATCCTTCGACGAACAACACGCTTCGCATCGACGGCGGCCGCATGTCCGCCGGAAGTCTGACGGTGACGAACGAATCGAAGCTCCGCTTCGACATGCCGGAAGACGGATACGGATGCGTCCCGCTCGATGTGGATTCGGCCGTGACGTTCGATGACGCCTCCGTCGTCACCGTGAATTGCGCGGATCTGCACAGAGGCGGCACGCACGTGCTCGTCGCCGCCGGATCGATTTCGGGACTGGATCCGGAAAGAGTCAAGGTAATCCCCCGCACCGCGATGAATTACACGGAGTCCGACTATCAGATCGTCATCACCGCTTCCGAACTGAAAATCAAAGCGCCCGGAGCCAATTTCGCGCTGATAATCAAGTGACCGCGGTTGCGGTCGCGTCCGGGATTCATGTCGTTTGCACCGTGCGATGCTTCAAATGAAAACTCATTCCATCGCGGTTTCGACCTGCGGAGCGCCGCCGGAAACCCTGGATTTCAAAGCCATGGCCGACGCCGGCGTCGACGCCGTCGAAATATCCCCGTCCCGCGACCGGTTTTACGACTACCCGTATCTTGAAACGAAACGCGCGGCTGAAAAAGCCGGCGTCGTTTTGTGGAGTTTCCACCTCCCTTTTTTCGATCCGGAAAAACATTGCATCGCGAACGTGGACGAAGCCGCGCGCCGCGAGGCCGTGCGCCGTCATTCCCTGCTGCTTGAGATCGCCGCGCTCGCCGGAATCCGCCGCGCGGTGATACACCCGTCGTGGGAGCCCAACCCGGAAAACGGACCGGAGCGCGAAGCTCTCATGGACGCCGCCAAAACGTCGCTTGCGCAACTCGCGGAAAAGTGCGGACGTCTCGGCGTCGTCCTGTGCGTCGAGGATCTTCCGCGCACCTGCCTCGGCAACCGCTCGTCCGAGATTCTGGAACTGCTCTCGGCGGACCCCCGTCTGCGCTGCTGCTTCGACACGAATCATCTGCTCTCCGAACCGCCGGAGGATTTCATCCGCGCCGTCGGACCGAAAATCGAAACCGTCCACGTTTCCGACTTCGATTTCATCAACGAACGCCATTGGCTTCCTGGCGAAGGCGGACTCGATTGGACGGAACTGATGAACGGTCTCGACGCCGCCGGCTACTCCGGACCCCTGCTGTTCGAAGTGAATCCGCACGCATCGGACAAAAGCATCGCCCGGCCGCGCGATCTCGTCTACGGCGATTACGTCCGTTGCGCCCGCGAGCTCATGGCGCGCGCGCCGCTCACGGTCCTGGCGAAGGGCAAGGAAAACCTTCCGCTCTGGCCGTGACGCGCGTATTCCGGCGGATGTTCACCTGACTTTCGTTTCCGGATTTGAATCAGCGCCGGAATTCGAATTCGATGAAGTCGAAGACGCCGGAACCGGCGTAGGAAAAAACAAGGCCGTGAACTCCGCGCGGCGGCACGGCGACGGTCGAAAACACGGTCCAGTCCTCGGTCGGAGCGAGCGGGATTTCGCCGAACGTCCCGGAAATCCCCTCGGCGCTCAAAAGGATTTTTCCCGTCGCCCCGCCGCGGACCTTCACCGAAATTTCCGTGCGTTCGCCGGTCATTTCGAAATCGCGGTAAAGCGCGTGAAGCCCGTCGCGGCAATTCGTGATGTACTGACGAGGCGTCCGGAGCCCGGGATTCGACAGCAGAAGTCCGGCGTCGAAATCCGGACCGTCCTGGATGTAATACGGGTGAGCGTCGCCCATCTCTTTGAAGAGCGACGGCGTCGGGGTCTTCGACCCGTGCAGATGGGCCGCGCACGAGGCGGGGTAAACGCCCTTCATCGGCAGCGGCGCGGCGGTGAGTCCGGAGGACGTGAGCCGCACCTGCGGAATCGAACCGTCCGGCATGATCTTTATCGGTTCGGCGCAGCCCTGACGCGAAAAATGGCAACGCGAAGTGTGACGATGGTAAAAAACGTAATACCGATCGCGGACCTTCACGATGCCGCCGTGATTGTTGCCGTAGATGTTCTTCGGAGTCTGATCGGCGGAGCCGGCGAAAACATCGGCGTTGCTCACGATGACGCCCTGGTAGACGAATCCGCCGTCGGGACGGTCGCTGATCGCGTAGCAGAGTTCGTGCTCCTTCTGCGAAGAATAGACGAGGTAGTAACGACCGTTGATTTTGCGCGCGGAACTCGCTTCGAAAAACGAGTGCCCTTCGAACGACGTGCCGAGCGATTCCTTGAAATCGCCGAGCAGTTTTTTCGGGCCGTCGACCACGGTGAGCATATCCGGAGCGACGCGCATCACCGTCGATTGCATCGGACCCCAGGAATACTGCGCTTCACAGGCCGCGGCATTGCCCGAATAAACGTAGATCGAGCCGTCGTCGTCGACCAGCACGCTCGGATCGAAAGTAGGAAAGTCGCCGGGACGTCCGCCGATGGCGCCGCCGTTTTCGTCGTGCAGCAGTCCGAGAAATTCATAACGTCCGGCGGGCGTGTCGCACACCGCCACGCCGATCGTGCGCGACCGGCAGCGGGCGTCGGTGCAGTAGTAGAGATAATACCTGCCGTCGGGGCCGCGCACCACGTCCGGAGCCCAGAACTGATGCCCGCCGCCGCGCGTGCGTGGGTCCTGGATCACCGAAAAAATCACGCCTTCGTAACGCCAGTCGGAAAGGTCGTTTTCCGGAGCGGAATACGCGACGTAATCGTTCTGACAGAAAACGTACCCCTGGAAACTGTCGTGACTTCCGAAGATGTAAACCCGCCCTTCGAAGAGATGCGGTTCGCCGTCCGGAATGTATTCGTATTCCGGAAGATACGGATTCAGAACGTCGCCCGAACTGTTTTTCACGGTCTTGCCCGACTTGATTGCGCCGATTCCGGAAAACTCCGGCCGGACTTTTCAGCGATTCACTTCACCGCGTGCGTGAGCGGCCCCGCGACGGTGCAGGCCGCGCTGCCCGCAAGAACGGCGTGTTCCGGAGCGGAGGCGTCGTTCATCGCGTAATGCCTGTGGCACCATTCGGCGAGCATCGCATCGCCCGCGCCGGTGGAATCGACCACGTCCACGCGCGGCGCGGCGAAACGCACGCCGTCGAACCAGGCGCCGCGCTCGCCGTCGGAAATGATGACGTGATTCACGCGTTCGCTCAGGATCGACGTCGCACGGCGGAATTCATCCGGCGTATCCGGCATGAAGCCCACGAGCGCCGCGCACTCGGCCGCGTTCGGTTTTATGGCGTCGGGTTCGGCCGCGACGCCGCGGACGAACGCTTCGCCGCTGGAATCGAGCACCGTCAGAACGCCGTTCGCTTTGAACGCCCGCAGCGCCTTGGCGTAAAAATCGGCGGAACACACCGCGGGCAGGGAGCCGCTCAATATGGCGACGTCGCAACGCACGTCGGCGAGTTTCGCGATGAACGCGTTTTCATCGAATTCGCGCAGCGACGGGAATGCGGGACGGTTGATCTTCACGCCGCCGTCGCGCCACGTGAGCATTTCGTTGCGGCGCGTGAGCCCCGGCACGCGCACGAAGCGGTCCTTCACGCCGGTCGCGCGGAGTGCGTCGGCGAACAGCTTCTGGTTCTCGACGCCGAGCAGTCCTCCGCACTCGACGTCGTTTCCGAGAGACGCCAAGTACCGCGCCACGTTGAGCGCCTTGCCTCCCGCCGTTTCGGTCTCGGAAATCACGCGGATCACTTCGCCGTTCTCGGGCGCTTCGGGAAGCACCAGCGTCGAATCGATCGCCGGGCTCATGCAGATGCAATGGAATTTCATCAAACCCTCCTCCGCGGTTCAACGCGGAATCTTTGCGCCGATTATACCGCGTTCCGTGAGAGTTTTAAAGTACTGACCGAGAAGCGCTCGCGATTCGAAAAACGATATTTTTTCCCTCGCGGCGAATTCATCGGCGAGTTCCTCGCACGATTTCACGCCGTCGATCGATTCGTACACCGCGGAACCGATGCGGTCCAGCCGATAGCGTTTCACGTTGCTCGCGCCGAGCAGACCGCGGAAAAATCTCAGAACGGCGTTGCCGTAAACGAGATCGACCTCGATCTCGTACACGGAAGAATCATCGGCCGCTTTCCTGACGCGGGCGCGCTCGTTCCTCACGGGAACCGCACGCAACGAGTCGCGGAAAACGGCCTGTTGTTCGGAAATTGATCCGGGCCCTTTCACAGCCGGATCGAAACCGATTATTCTTCGGGCTTGGTCTTGGGGAGACCGAAACCGCGATCACCCTTCTTCCACTGGCCGCGCTTCATCAGCAGATCCACGCGCTCGTGGCGCTTGAGGACGTTGCGGCGGACGGAAATCTGGCTGGAACCCTTGAGAGAGGAGTGCTGGCTCATGAAACACCTACTTTCTGTGCAAATGTTGAAAACGGGCGCGAATGCTATCAAAATCACGATTTCAAGTCAATGACGACGCCCGCGCCTTCGGAGCATGAAATCTTGCGGATGTCGCACCGTTCGCCGTGCTTGAGCGAAAAGGCCGTCTGCAGCGCCTGCGCGGCCGAATCGACGCATTCGAGACGGACGAGCACGACCGCCGAACCGCCGAAACCGCCGCCGGAAAGGCGAGCTCCGAGAACGCCCGGAATGCCGTGCGCGGAATCGACGACGGTGTCGAGTTCCGGACAGGAGTTCTCGAAATAGTTGCGCGACGAATCGTGAGACTCGAACATCAGGCGGCCGAAACCCTCGACGTCCCCGTCGCGCAGCATGCTCACGCCGGCGAGCACGCGCTCGTCTTCGCCGATGGGGTGCGCGCTGCGCTTGGCGTCGAGTTCGGGCATGTCGCCTCGGTGATCGAGCCATTCGGACCACGAAACGTCGCGAAGCGCTTTGACCGGATGGTCGAGCGTCACCGCGAAGAACCGCGCGGCGCGTTCGCAGCACTCGCGGCGTTCGTTGTACGCGCCGTCGACGAGCGCATGCTTCGCGTTGGTGTTCACCATCAGGAAGCAGACTTTGTCGGAGAACTTCACCGACTTGAATTCGAGCGTGCGGAAATCGCTCATCACGAGACAGTCGCGCGCGCCGAAAATCGACGACGCCTGATCGAGGAGCCCGCACTTGACGCCGGCGTATTCGTGTTCCGCCTTCTGACCGATCTTGGCGACGGTCGTTTTGTCGAGCTCGACCGAATAGAGGCGCGCGAACGCCAGCGTCGAGCACACCTCCAGCGCGGCGGAGGACGAAAGCCCCGCGCCCAGAGGAATGTTGCCGAGGAACATCGCGTCGAAGCCGCAGTCGGGCTTCGCGTGCGCGAGCACGCCTGCGAGACAGCCCTTGACGTAGTTGCTCCACATGTGATCGGGCGTGCGTTGCGGCGCGTCGACCGGAAACACCACTTCGTCGCCGATGTCGCCGGCCGTGAGATGCGCCTCCATGTCGCCGCGGCGCGCGATCGCGAAATGCGTGCCGAAATTGATGGCGGCCGAAAGCACGTAGCCTTCGTTGTAATCGGTGTGGTTGCCGAGCACCTCGATGCGCCCCGGAGCGTAAGTCACCAGCTCCGGCGCGCGGCCGTATTTTTCGATGAATTTACTCGTCAGTGTTTCGCGGACGTCCACCATGGCCGTATTCCCGTTTTGTTATTTGGAACGGATCACCGAAAGCACCTCGTCGCGCTTTTCGGTCATGAGCGGTTCTTCGACCGCTTCGAGATTGAGACGGATGAGCGGCTCGGTGTTCGAGCAACGCACGTTGAACCACCAGCCGTCGAGTTCGACGGAAAGCCCGTCGAGTTTGAACACGCGGCCCGCGGCGCCGAATTTCGTCTCGAGCGCGGCGAGCACGGCGTCGGCCGCCTCCTTGGACTCGAGACGGGTGTTGATTTCGCCCGACGCGAAGTAGCGGCGGATCGGACGGATGAGTTCAGAAAGCGGTTTGTCGGAACGGCTTACGATGTTCGCGATGCAAAGCGCCGCGAGAGACGAACTTTCAGCCGTGAAATTGGCCTTGAAGTAGTAATGTCCCGAAAGTTCGCCCGCGAAAATCGCATCCGCGTCGCGCATCTGCTGTTTGATGAACGCATGGCCGACGCGGCTCATCATCGCGCGTCCGCCGCACGCCTCGATCGTCTCCTTGACGGCCCAGCTGGAGCGCAGATCGTAGAAAATCGCGGCGCCCGGATTCGCGCGGAGCATGTCCTGCGCGATGAGCGCGGTGATCATGTCCATGGGAATGACGTCGCCCTTCTCGTCGACGAAACCGGCGCGGTCTGCGTCGCCGTCGAACGCGACGCCGAAATCGTATCCGCCTTTGCGGATCTCGGCCTGCAGGTCGGCGAGAGTCTCCGTCTTGAGCGGATTGGCCTCGTGGTTCGGAAAATCGCCGTCGGGTTCGGCGAAAAGGTCGGTGTGTTCGATCGGCAGACCGTCGAACGTCTTCGACTCCCACGTGCCCATGCCGTTGGCGAAATCGCACGCTATGCGCAGCGGACGCTCCAATGCGGCGAACCTGCGGATCGACGCGCAGTACTCCGCCCGCACGTCGGCCTTGATGACGCGGCCCGGCGTCGCGGCGGCCGGCGCAAACGCGCGGTCGGCGATGATTTTCTCCATATCCGCGATTCCGGTGGCTCCGGAAATCGGAACCGCCGCGGCGCGGCACAGCTTGAATCCGTTGTACTCCTTCGGATTGTGCGAGGCGGTGATCATCACCGAAGCGTCGCAACCCAGCGTTCCGTTGCCGAAGTACGAAATCGGCGTCGAGCAAAGCCCGAGGTCGATCACGTCGGCTCCCAGCGCCGTGGCGCCGTCCGCGAACGCCTTGAAGAGCGAATCGGACGACACGCGGCAATCGCGGCCGACCGCGATTTTTTTGCAGGAAAGGAACGTGACGAGCGCTTTCGCGATGTCGGTCGCCACGGATTCGTCCAGATCCGCGCCGTAGATGCCGCGGATGTCGTATGCTTTGAAAATTCCGGCCATTGCTGGTCCTTGTCTGAAAATGGATTACGGGCGGCGGTTCCAGTCGAACTCGAGCGTGTCGAGCAGCGCGTGCGCGAGCACGTTGGCGCCGGGAATGTTCGGATGGACGCGGTCCCAGGTGATGTAGTTGGCGTTGCAGCACGCGAGCACGCGGTCCGCGTACGCCTGCGCGTCGCAGAACAGCACGCCCTCCGCTTCGGCGATTTCGCGGCAGATGGCCTGATACTCCGCCGTGCGGGCGGCCATCGCGTCGGCCTTGTTGCTTTCCCAGTAAACGGGCGTGATGAGAACGAGTCCCTTCACGAGCGGCTTCGTGTCGTGCACGAGGCCGGTGAGCGTGGCGCGGTATTCATCGGGCTGGACCGCCCCTTCGGGAATCTGCGGCGTGTCGGACTGACGCCACACGTCGTTGATGCCGATCATGAACGAAAGCCAATCCGGTTTGAGCGCGATGACGTCCCTCTCCCAACGCGCCTTGAGGTCGCGCACGGTGTTGCCGCTCACGCCCATGTTCACGACGTTGATGAAATA
>JAZUJQ010000042.1:0-3867 GCA_045642845.1 Kiritimatiellia bacterium | reverse complement strand
ATGTCGACGCCCCGCGCGACGGATTCCACGATCTGCAACCTGTCTCCCACCCCCATCAGATAACGGGCGTGATCGGCCGGAAGGAAAGGAACGCTCATCTCGACTCCTCTGAGCAGCTCTTCCTCGGGTTCGCCGACGCTCACGCCGCCGATAGCATATCCGTCGAAACCGATAGCTGTCAGGGCTTTCGCGCAACGTTCCCTCAAATCGGGGTAAACCCCTCCTTGGACGATGCCGAAAAGCAACTGCCCTTCGGCCCGCGGTTGTGCCGCACAAAGTGCCGCCCATCCTATCGTTTTGGAGACGGATTTGCAAGCGTAGTCGTGCGTGGCCGGATACGGAATGCACTCGTCGAAGCACATCATCACGTCCGATCCGAGCGAACGCTGCATGGCTATGGACTCGACCGGTCCCATGAAAAAGCGGCGGCCGTCGATGTGCGACGAGAATTCCACGCCGTCGTCGCGTATCTTGCGCAGATGCCCGAGCGAAAACACCTGGAAGCCGCCGGAATCCGTGAGGATGGGTCCGTCCCACCCCATGAAGCTGTGGAGTCCTCCGCAGACGTCGATGATTTCGCGGCCGGGACGCAGAAGCAGGTGGTACGTGTTGCCGAGGATCATTCCGACGCCGAGGTCGTGCAGATCGCGCGGCTCGAGCGTCTTGACCGTGGCCTGCGTGCCGACGGGCATGAACGCCGGGGTCTGCACGTCGCCGTGAGCGGTGTGCAGCACGCCCCTCCGGGCCGCGTAGCCCGGAAGGACGCTCTGTGAGCCGATCTGCTCGTAGCGCGACACGCCCGCCTCGGATCACGCCTGACGGCGCAGCACTTCGTAGAGCGCGATGCCGGCGGCGACTCCCGCGTTGAGCGAGTTCACCTTGCCGTTCATCGGCAATTTCGCGAGGAAATCGCACTTGCCGCGCACGGGCGAACAAATGCCGTGCGCTTCGGAACCGACGACGAGACAGACTTTGCCCTTGAAGTCGATTTCCGTGTACGGCTTGGCGTCATCGGTCGCCTCGAGTCCCGTGATCCACGTGCCCGCGACGCCCTTGAAGCGTTCGAGAGCCGTGACAAGGTTCGAAATGCGCGCGATTTTGAGATGCTCGGCGGCGCCGGCGGAAGCTCGGACCGCGGCCGGAGTCACCGGCGAGGCCTTGTCCGTGGGCAGAACGACGCCGACGACACCCGCGCATTCGCACGTGCGGAGAATCGAGCCGAGATTCTGCGGATCGCAGATGTGATCGAGCACCGCGACGATCGCGTTGCCTTCCCTCGCCTCGAGATCGGCGGCGATTTCGTCGAGTTCCGCGTACGGATACTCTTCGCCGAACAGCACGACGCCCTGATGGTTGGCGCCGTTCACCCACGCGTCGAGATCTTCGTTCCTGTAAAACTCGATCTTGACGCCTTTTTCTTCGCACAGCGCTTTGATTTCGCTGATTTCGTCGCTGTCTTTCACTCCGTCGGCGATGCAGAGCAGCGAAACCGGACGACGGCCCGCGCGCAGAATCTCGCGCACCGGCTGACGCCCGAACGAGAGTTCCCCCTCTGCGGGAAGCGCCGCGGTGCGCGGCTTTTTGCGGAAATCGCCGCGATCGCCGGCGTTTTCGCCGCCCTCGCGATCCCACGGCTTTTTCCTGAAACCGAAACCGCCGCGATTGAAGCCGCCTTCGCCGCCCTCGCGGTCCCAGGGCTTTTTGAAGCCGCCGCGTTTGAAACCGCCTTCGCGGTCGCCGCGGCCGAAGCCGCCTTCACCGCCCTCGCGGTCCCAGGGCTTTTTGAAACCGCCGCGTTTGAAACCGCCTTCGCGGTCGCCGCGTTCCCACGGTTTTTTGAAATCGCCGAACATGTCTGTGGTCTGCCGTTAAGTTATTCAGTGATTCGGACGCGAATCCATGCGCGCCTCGTTGCAACGGATGCGGCGACCCATGATTTCGGTGTTGTGGAGTTTCGAAATCGCGAGCTCGGCCTCCGAGCGGTGCGGCATCTCGACGAAACCGAATCCTTTGGAACGACCGTCCTGCGGACGCGTCTTGATGCGCGCCGAATTGACGACTCCGAATTTCGCGAACGCGGAACGGAGCTGATCGTCCTTCATGTCGTAGCTGAGGTTGCCGACGTAGATTTCCACGACGCCGTCGGCGCGCGGCACCGCGGGACGCGCGGCGTTGCGGCGCTCGCGGCCCTTGCCGCGGTTCTTTCCGCAATCGCACTTGCCGTGTTTTCCGCAACCGCCGCGCACGAGCGCCGCGACGAGAGCGGCGACGGAGACGGCGACTATCGCGATCAACGCCCAAAGCAGCCACGGATTGTCCGCGAACAACTGTTTGATGTTTGCCATTTCTTCTTTTTTCCGTTTTGCGGACGGGCCGCCGGCTCCGCACCGTCGGCCCCCGCTTCATTGTTTTTCAAACATCGGTCGCGGATTCAAGGAAACCCCGGAGGAGTTTGCAGCGCGAAGGATGGCGGAGTTTGCGCAACGCTTTCGATTCGATCTGTCGTATGCGTTCACGCGTCACGTTGAATCTTCTGCCCACCTCTTCAAGAGTGCGCGGATAACCGTCCGTGAGACCGAAACGGTAATCGAGCACCTCGCGCTCGCGGGGCACCAACGAGCTGAGAACCTCGGCTATACGCTCCTTGAGAAGCGTGATCGAAACAGTGGTGGAAGGATCGGCGGCGGAGGGATCGGCGAGAAAATCGCCGAAACGCGCGTCGTCGCCGTCTCCGACCGGAGACTGCAGGGAGATCGGCTGCTGGGCCATCTTGATGACGGAGCGCACGCGGTCGATCGACATGTCGAGTTCTTTGGCGGTCTCCTCCACCGTCGGCTCCCGCCCGTATTCCTGAACGAGGCGTTTCTGCACGCGCTGGAGACGGTTGATCGTCTCGATCATGTGCACGGGGATGCGGATCGTGCGGGCCTGATCCGCGATCGCGCGGGTGGCGGCCTGCCTGATCCACCACGTCGCGTAGGTGGAGAATTTGTAACCGCGGCGGTATTCGAACTTTTCGACCGCTTTCATCAGGCCGGTGTTGCCTTCCTGGATGAGATCGAGGAACGAAAGTCCGCGGTTCATGTATTTTTTCACGATCGAAATCACCAGACGGAGATTCGCCTCCACCATCTGAGTGCGGGCTTTGAGGCCGTTGCGCAGCTGGGTGCGGAGGTCGAGGAACTTGTCCGTGAGCAGTTTGCGCATCGCGCCCGAGGCGTCCTTTATCGCGTCGTTGCGCGTCATGGTGCGGCAGTGTTCGCGAAGCCTGAGAAGCGCGTCGGGAGTGAAGTCCATCGGCGTGAAACTGGCGGCGAGGATCCCGTTGATCTGTTCGATTTCGGCGTCGATTTTGATCTTGAGGGATTTGCCGACCGCATGCGATTTGCGCGCGGATTCGCGCAGACGCTTGAGCTGACCGTTGTGGTAGCGCCAACGCGAATAGTACTCGTCCTCCGGACCGGAACCGGCGATGGGAACGATCGTTTCGTTCTCGACGGAACCGGCCGCGACGCTGGCCATCGACTCGATTTCCTTCTGTTTGAAGTTGAGTTCGATGCAGACGTTCTGGAATTCCGAAAAGGCGCGCGTGTATTTCGAGGTGTACTGCCTGTCGATCTGGCGCATCAGCGCTTTCTGCTCGGCGGACGTCTCGCCTTTTTCGGCGACGATCGACTCGAGGAGTTTCCCGGCGAGACCGCTCTCGTTGAACGCGCGGTTTATCTCGCGCATGCGGGCGGAATACTTCGCCAGACGGGATTTGACATCGGGCAGTTTCTTGAGATAGTTGTCGCGGCTTTCGACGTATTTGTCCGTCACGATGCGGTCGAAACGCTCGGACTGCCCCTCCAGCTTGTCCAGCTGGTC
>JAZUJQ010000041.1:0-1516 GCA_045642845.1 Kiritimatiellia bacterium | reverse complement strand
GCATTCCGCCGTTTTCAAGCGACGTGCGCAGGATCAGTCCGGAGGCGGCGTCGGACGTTTCCCCGAGCGCGTGGCGGGCGAGCGCGCCGAACCACGGGCCGGCGCCGGACCAGCGCGCGAACGGGCCGGAGAGTTCTCCGTCCGCTTCGCCGGTGAAAGCGACGGAACGCCCGGCTCCGACGGGCCGGATGGCGAGGACGGGTTCCGGCGGTTCGTCCGGTGAATCGGGGACGGGCGCGAGCGCGACGGGCGTGGCGGCGGGATGCAGATACGTCACGTTGTACCCGCCGACGGCGGGCGGCGGACCGGCGTCCGGCGGGAGACCGTCCGGGAAAACGAGCGGTGCGGCGGCGGTCAGGCGCGGCACGACCGGATTCGTGCGCATCAGTTCTCTGGCGTAGAGCATCGTGTCCTGCGCGAAGAGGCGCGGGATTTCCATCGGATCCTCCGAGAAAAAGCACTGTCCGTCGCCGAGAGCGGCGATTTCCTGCAGCAGGTGCGCGTCCCAGTCGTACAGCCAGCCGAGCCCCACGACGCTTATCGTGATGCCGGCGTCCTTGGCTGCTCCTATCAGTTTGACGTAGTCGCCCGGATGCTCCGAGTCCGCCGCAACCGCGAAGAGAATCGCGTGGCGGACCTGCGCGTCGCTTTTCGCGAGCGCGCCGAACATGGCGCGCAGCGCTTCATCGACGTAGATGCCGCCGCCCTCCGACTTGATGCGCAGGATGGCGTTCGCGTTGTGCCGCGCGTCCTCGGCGTTCATGAGCGGAAGAATGACGTGCGCCTCGGTGTCGACCGCGAAAACGGCGACGCTGTCTTCGGCGTCGATTACATCGAGAACGCCGGCGGCGGCGATGTCGGCCATGTCCATTTTCGGACGGTTCGTGCCGGCGGCGGGCGCGGACATGCTGCCGGAGCGGTCGAGCGCGATCGCCACCGCCACTTTGAATTTGCGGTGTTCGTTTCTCCGTTCGAGCGTGACCGGGAGAATCCGTTCGAGCGGCGATTTGAAATAGCCGCCGATGCCGAAGGAGTTGCGTCCGCCGGACAGCACCAGGCCTCCGCCCGCGTCCTCGACCCAATGCGCGAGATTTTCAAGCGGCATGCGGCCGAACTCGTCCGCGCGGCGGTTTTCGATCCACACTCCGGAAAACGCCGAAAGCCCGGCGGGGGAGAAATCCGTTTCGCCCGGCTCGGCGGTGCGGACGTCGACTCCCTGCGCGCGCAGGATTTCCGGGAGGCGCGATTCCTTCGAAGCCGGGAACAGCAGGAGCGGACGCGCTCCGGTGCGGGAGACGATGAACCCGGCCTCGTCGTTTTCTGGCGTTCCGGCGTCGTCGCCGCCGATTTCGCGCAGGGAGAGCGAATAGGCGGAGACGGAATCGCCGTCCGACGCATCGCGGAACGGGATGCGCGAAATCCCTTCGGGGAGAGTCACCGCGCCCGAGGCGATCGTCGTCCCGCCGCGTTTGAGCGTGTATTCCACCTTGCGCGGACCGGCTTCGACCTTGACGCG
>JAZUJQ010000040.1:0-3520 GCA_045642845.1 Kiritimatiellia bacterium | reverse complement strand
TCAAGGCGCTCGACTTCTGCAAGAACGAGCCCACGCCGATGTCCAACATCCTCTCCGCCGGCTTCATGCACGTTGAAGAGGGTTACGACGTGATTCAGGAAGCGGTCTCCGCGGCCGCCCACCTCGAGGTCGAGCGCATCATGCAGCACCTCGCGTGGATTTCCGTGGCGGCCAACATCGCCCCGCAGCTCGGCCTGCTCGGCACGGTGCAAGGCATGATCATGGCGTCCGCCAACCTCGGCACCGGCGGCACGCCGCACGTCGGCGCGCTCGCCGTCAACATTTCGCAGGCCCTCTGGACGACGGCCGGCGGCCTCATCACCGCCATCCCGGCCGTGTGCACCTACTACGCTTTCCGCAACCGCGCCAACCGCATCATCCTTCAGATGGAAGCCACCACGATGGAGCTCATCAAGGATCTGCGCAACGTCGAAGTCGTCTGATCCGGCAATTCCTCAAATTCTTGCGCAATGAGCAAAAAACGCTCCAGCGAGGAATGCCCCCTCAACATGACGCCGATGATCGACGTCGTGTTCCAGCTCATCATTTTCTTCATCGTCACGATCAACATCTCCGACGCGAAGGACACTTCGGTGCAGCTGGAATTCGGCAAAGACGGCCAGGAGGTCGAAACGGGGGCCGACGCCAACGTTTCGGCCCTGATCATCGACATCAACAAAGAAGGCCGCGCGTCCATCGCGAACATGACCGTTCGCGAGGACGGGCTGCGCCAGATTCTCCGCAAACGCTTCGCGCGCCAGGGTTCCTCCTTCCAGGTCTGGATACGCGGCGACTACCGCACGAAGCACGTCGACGTCCGCAAGGTCATGGACATCTGCTCGTCCGAGGGCATCGGTCGGGTGACGTTCCTTGCGGTGAAAGACGCCCGTACAGACGGTTCCAGGAAATACGAGGGCAGCGTCCGTGCCCGCGGCCGTTGATTTCACTCAAAAGGTTTCACGACGATGGCCAAGAAGGAAAAGAAAAGCAGGAACAGCGGCGATGAGTGCGCGCTGGAAATGACGCCGATGATCGACGTCGTGTTCCAGCTGCTCATCTTTTTCATCGTCACGCTCAAGCAGGACGACATTCTGTCCGCTCTCGAAGCGCTGCGTCCCGCGCCCGACACCTCGATCAGCAAGCCCGATCCCAACGAGCCGATCACGATTCAGATCACGAAGAACCCAGGAAAGAAGGCGGCGGATCCCGCGGTCTTCATTTTCAACGGCAAGTACATGACCGAGAAAATGCTCGAGGGCACGCTCAAGAACATTGCCAAGACCTCCAAGGACGCCATGATAATGATCAAGTGCACAAACGATTCGCCTCACGGCGGTCTCGTCCGCGTGCTCGATCTCGTGTCGAAGGCCGGTCTGCGCCAGGTCTCGGTGTTCTCGATGTAACGGACGTTCGAAATGCTGATCAAGACCGAAGCATGCGCCCGCGCGGCGCTCATGGGAAATCCGTCCGACGGTTATTTCGGCAGGACGATTTCCTTCGCGTTTTCCGATTACAAGGCGTCCGTCACGCTCTGGGAATCGCCCGAGCTGAGCATCCTGCCTTCGGCGCGCGATCACGAGACGTTCGATTCGATCGAGACGCTCGCCAAGTCTGTGCGTCTCTTCGGTTACTACGGCGGAATCCGCCTGCTGAAGGCGTCGATCAAAACGTTCTACGAATACGTTTCGTCTCACGGAATCCACATCGACCGCAGAAATTTCACGATCCGCTACGAGAGCACGATCCCGGGCCTCGTCGGCATGGCCGGTTCCAGCGCCATCGTCACCGCGACCTACCGCGCGCTGATGAATTTCTACGGCGTTTCGATCCCCAAGCCCGAACTCGCGAACGTGATCCGCGCGACCGAGGAAAAAGAGCTCGGCATCGCCGCGGGTCTGCAGGACCGCGTGATCCAGGTCTACGGCGGTCTTGTTTACATGGACTTCGACAAACGGCTGCTCGAGTCGCGCGGCTACGGAGAGTACGTGCCGCTCGATCCGGGGCTCATGCCGAACGTCTACATCGCGTACCGCACCGATCTTTCGGAAGCGTCGAGCGTCTACCACAACAACCTCAAAGCGCGTTACAACGCCGGCGACAAAGCCGTCGTGGACGCGATGGCGTTCTGGCGCGACATCACGCTTGAGGCCCGCGAGTGCCTTGAAAAGCGCGATCATGCGCGGCTTTCGCGGCTGATGGACGCCAATTTCGACAAACGCGCCGAGATTTCGACGATTTCGCCGGAGAATCTCGCGATGATCCGCGCGGCGCGCTCGTGCGGCGCTTCCGCCAAATTCACGGGCTCGGGCGGGGCGATAGTCGGAATTTACGAGGATGACGCGATGTTCTCGCGCCTCGAGTCCACGCTCGCCGGAATCTCCGTCAAAGTCATCAAACCCACGCTCGCTTCGAACGCGGACGCAGGAGTGATTTGACATGTCTTACAGCGTAATCGCCCGCAAATGGCGTCCGCAGACGTTCGCCGAGGTCGTCGGTCAGGATCATGTCGTCCGCACCCTCGAGAACGCCATAAAGAGCGGGCGGATCGCTCAGGCTTATCTTTTCGCCGGTCCGCGCGGCACCGGCAAAACGACGCTCGCGCGCATTTTCGCCAAGGCGCTCAACTGCAAAAACGGCCCTACGACGGAGCCGTGCGGCGAATGCGCGGCCTGCCGCGCGATCATGGACGGTTCTTCGTTCGACGTCTCCGAAATCGACGGCGCGTCCAACAACAAGGTCGACGACGTCCACGCGCGCATCATCGATCTGGTGAACCAGCGCCCGGTGGAAGGACGCTACCGCATTTTTTACATCGACGAAGTCCACATGCTCACGGATTCGGCGTTCAACGCGCTCCTCAAGACGCTCGAGGAGCCGCCGGAATTCGTGAAGTTCATTTTCGCGACGACCGAGCCGGACAAGGTGATAGGCACGGTGCTTTCGCGTTGCCAGCGCTTCGATCTGCACCGCATTTCGCTCTCCGAAATAACCGGGCAGCTCAAAAAAATCTGCGAGGCAGAAAAGGTCGAGGCCGACGACGATGCGCTGCTCGCAATCGCGCGCGGCGCCGACGGCGGAATGCGCGACGCCGAATCGGCGCTCGATCAGATAATCGCTTTCACCGGCCGCCGCATAGTCGAAGCCGACGTGCTCGGCGTTTTCGGGCTCGTTTCCCGCGCGATAATCGAAGATCTCGCCGGAGCGATTCTCGCTGGAGACGCCGCCACGATTCTTTCGCGCGTCGACGAACTCGACCGTTCGGGCAAGGATCTGCGCCGTCTGGCCGCCGAGCTGGTCGCCCATTTCCGCAATCTGCTCGTCTGCATCTCGATGAACGGCGACATGTCGTCGCTCGATGTCTCCGAAACGCAGCGCGCGGTGCTGCAGAAACAGGCCGCGCGGACGAACGCCACGGCGATTCTTTCGGTCGTGGAAGAGCTCGTGAAACTCGACGGCGACATCCGTCTGGCGCTGTCGCGCCGCACTCTTCTCGAAACTTCGCTCATCCGCTGCTCGCGCG
>JAZUJQ010000039.1:0-7143 GCA_045642845.1 Kiritimatiellia bacterium | reverse complement strand
GGGCACCCCCCCGCCGCTCGCGGCGCAACGACGGGTTGGAGGGCGTGCCGGAAAAGCCCCGCGAAGCGCTCAAGATGCACCTTGCGCTCTCGGTGAAACTGAAAGCGCGGACGCTGCGCGATTTTCCGGATCTGAAATTCGACGCCGACACGGCGCTGATGACGGACTTCCGCCATCACATTTTCACTTATCTCAAAGGCACGCCCGGAATCGGGGAAATACGCAGGAAAATGTCGTCGTTCAAAACGGCGGACGACGTTTTTTCCGCGCTTTCACAGCATGCGGACGACCGAGCCGACGTCGACTTCGACGCCGCCGAAAGCGTTCGGTGAAACCGGTTCGCCGTCGACCTCGATGCGTTCGCCCGCGTCCAGACGCAGCCAGACCTTCCCCGCCGGCGGCGTTCCCTGAACGACCGGCTCGACGAGCAACGTGTCGGCGTCACGCCGCCTGAGCCGCACGTTTTTCGCCAGAGTTTCGTAGAAGGCGTTGTTCGCGTAGGTGTCGACGTGGATGCGGTCGGACCTCTCGGCGATGAGTTTGAACATGCTTTCGTACACGTCGAGCGACGGAATCGGATTCCAGCCGTCCGTGGGTTCGCCCGTGCCGAGGCCGTGGAACATCACGCACGAAAACCGGTTGCTGACCATGACCTTTTCATCGATCTGCGCTCGGTAGCTTTCGGCGGTGTCGCCGCGCCCCGTCGCGATGCGGATGTTGCCGGCGCGGACGCAGCCGTTAACCTCGAACATCAAACGCCGGGTCCAGTCCGGGCAGGCGTTGCCGGCGAAAGCGTATGTCCGAACAGGAACGCCGATGCGTTTTTCAAGCAGATCCTTCGATTTCGTCACCTCTTCCAGCAACGCAGGCCAGTTCTTTTCGCGCAATTCGAAGATCTCGGCGCGCGTTTTCCCGGCGCACATTTCCTTTGTGACGCCGTCGCTCTCGATTTCACGCATGTTTCTGTGCGAGTGCGTGTGCGATGCGATTTCGAGACCGGCGTCGGACATTTTCCGCAGCTCGCCCCACGAGCAGCATTTGCCCGGACGCGAAGCGTCGGCGTCATCCTCGACGCGTGAAGTGACTATCAGAAACGTTCCCGGAAATCCGTATTTCGCGTGCATCGGCGCCGCGACCGTGAAATGCGGGATCGTGCCGTCGTCGTACGTGAACGAAAACGCGCACATCTTGCCTTCGAGAATGGGTGAAACCGAAATCGCGCACGCGGAAACAGAGACGAAAAGAATAAAGGCCGAAAGTTTTTTCATGGCGAAATCATCCGTTGTTCAAAAGTCCGTCGTAAACCGCCTTGTCATGCGGCGAAAAACAGCAGAACGTCACGGAGATTTCCGGGCGTTCCGACAAAAATCCGGACACCGCGCGCACGGCGACGGCGGCGGCGTCCGCGACCGGATAACCGTACACTCCGGTCGAAATGCACGGAAACGCCACGGTGCGCAGACCGCGTCCGGCCGCGAGCGCGAGCGAATTGCGGTAGCAGGCCGCGAGCAGTTCCGCTTCCCCGCGGCGTCCTCCGCCGTAAACCGGTCCGACGGTATGTATCACGAACTCCGCGGGCAGACGGTACCCCGGCGTGATGCGCGCCTCGCCGGTCGGACAACGCACGCCGGGGGACGTCTCCGGAATGCGCATGCACGCCTCGTGAAGTTCGGGACCGGCGGCGCGGTGTATGGCGCCGTCAACGCCGCCTCCGCCGAGCAGTCCGCGGTTCGCGGCGTTGACGATCGCATCGACGGTCAACGTCGTGATGTCGCCGTCGACCGTCGAAATCATCCCGTCAAAGCCCTGCGGTGATGGACGCGGGCGCGGCGGGGTATTTCGAGCAATGCTCGCGCGCTTCATCGGAGATCGGAATCGACCAGGCGGTGAAGACCTCGGCGATGTTCTGGCCCACGACGTCGGAAAACGTTTTGACGAACACGTTGAAGATTTCCGAATCCTGCGCGTTGTTGAGCCGTTGGTATTCCGGTTTCTGATAATACAGCAGGACCTTCTTGTACGCATCCCAGCCGTACGCTTCCTGCAGACGCAGATAAAGCTCCAGCTGGAGGAAGTAATCTTTCTTCCAGTTCTCGAAACCTTTGCCGCGAGACACCCAGCCGCTCACGCGGCGGAGTCCGTCGTTGCGGCTGCTGAGGTAGCCGTCCTTGCGCCAATCGCATTTCGCCGCCTTTTCGATCGCCAGAACCGAGAAGAGGTTGACCGTGACCTCGCCGCAGCAGGCCGGGGTCCAGCAACGTTGCTGATGGTTGTGACCGATTTCGTGGTAAACGCCCCACATGGCGCCCGCCGCGAGCGTTTCCTTTTCTACGGCGCCGTCGCGGCCTTTCGGATCGCGGTGGCCCATCAGCGGGTAGCCGTTGTGCAGGTCGCCGAGCGACAGCTGCACGTCGGTGCAGTAGCGTTCCGGATACTTACGGGATGTTCTGCCGACCAGTTCGCGGTCCTCGCGCAGAACGGTGTCCCAGTATTCGGCGACCCACTTCGGATCGTCGACTTTGCTCATGCACACGGTCTCGACGGAGACGATGAACTCGTCGCCTTCGATTTCGGCGAACGGCGCCCCCGTTTCGGCGACTTCACGCACGAAATGTTCGTTGGTGTCGCGCCCGAGTTTGAACCACGGCGCCATGATGCCGCCGGAAAGGCCGACCTCGATGACGCCGCCGGCCGCCGGAAGTTTTTCCGGAACGACGATGTAGACCAGTCCGCCGAACGGGTTGTAGACCGTCGTCTCGGGCTTGGTCAGCGGGACGTCGCACGTCACGCGCGGCGCGCGTTTCCACACGTCTTTGTCGGAAAGGTCGTCCATCGTCGTGCCGACGCGCACTCCGAGACCGAGCTTCGCGGAAGCCTCGTCTATCTTCACCGTGAGCGGTTCGCCGGGAACGGCGTAGACGCCGGTGGAGTGCCATTTCGGGATCGAAAGGTCGACGGTCAGCGTCTTCTCGATCTTCGGGGTCCCGGGTTTCACGAGTCCGGGGTATTTCGCGGCCAGAGGATCGGCCGCGATCGGTTTCTCCGGATCCGCCTGCCAGGCGTTTTTGCGCGCGGCGATCGCGAGGCGCTCCAGTTCCGGAACCGCGGTCAAGGCGTTGATTTTTTCATGCAGGTCGGGACGCTGGTCCATCGGCAGGGAATCTATCACGACCGTGAGCGTGACCATGGCCTGCCTGCGGACGTCGTCCGTCAGTTCGTCCCACATTCCGGTGAGCGCGATGGCGTCGGAGACGTTCGCTCCGCGCGGCAGATCGTCGCATGCCGTCGGGAACGCGCCGTTGACGCGTCCGGCGCACGACTTGCCCATCAGGAAACCGAGTTCCGCGAAGAGTTTGTTGTCTTTGTAGACATTGGCGAAATCGGCGTTCTTGTTGTAGAACATGAAACCCCATCCCAGCGACGTGCAGACAAGTCCGCCGCCGTTGCGGATGAATTCAAGGACGGCCGGGACTTCGCCGTCGTGGTAGCCGCGGGCGACGAGCACGTCGAAGCCGGCGAGATCCGATGCGTTTTCAACGCCGGTGACGTTTTCAAACCCGAGTTTTTTGACGTGTTCCACGACGCCCGGGTCGTGCAGCACGGCGATCTTCGGGTTCTTCCTGCCGCGGGCCGTCCACTTGACGGAATTCTCCACGAACCGCGCCGCGTCGAGCAGCATGAAGCCGCTGTCGAGGTATCCGGGGTGGCCGATGCACACCGCGCGGCCGTCGCCGTGGACCGCGCCGACGGCGTCGAACACGCACGAGCCGTTGAACTCCGCTTCCGCAAGGGGGAACGCGGTCTTCTCGTCGACGATCACCAGATCGCCCGGAATCGCGCCTCCGCCGATGTCGATCTCGTCGACGCCGTCGAGCAGTTCGTCGCGGTAACCGTCGAATTCGGTGCGGGCGGCGCCGGACGAAGCGCCGGACGACTCGAACGCCACGCCGCCCAGATACGTCACCTCTATCCACGACTTGGCGTCGGTTTTCGAAGTTTCGCGGACGGCCGGAGGCTCGGCGTCGCGTCCGGGCAGTTCGGGAGATTCCCAATCGACGTTGCTGAAATGGTTGTAAAGTTTCTGATTCGAACCGTCGTGATTGCGGCCGCGGCGCGCGGTCGCGACGATCTGCGCGTAAACGCCGTCCGCCCCCTGCGTGAGACGCACCTTGGCCGCCGTGCGGCCGTACCACATGTCGTAAACGACCCAGAATGAAACTTCCGAGCCGTCCTCGGCGACCTTGAAGAAATAAAGCCCCTCGGCCGTGGTGCCGCCCTTGCCGTCCATGGAGCACGGCGCGTTGTCGCGGATGCGCAGCGTGCGGCCGGTGGTGAACCCTTCCGCGGGCGTCACGTGATCCTCGAAATGGCCGCGCGATTTGACGGTTATGCACGACCAGCCCTTCACGTCGGAAAGCTTCCGGCCGGGGAAAACGAGCGTCGGCGCGGAACCTTTGACGTAACCGCGGAACGACGGCGTGACGAACGAATACGACCCGTTTTTCAGAACGAGGAATCCGTTTTCGTCGAGCTCCGCGCGCTGACCCCCTTTCATGCCGTCGATCTTGATCTGCGAAAGCTGCAGCGGCGTGAGGCCGGCCGCAGAGTTCCCGAAGCGGACGCTTCCTTCTTTGAAACCCTTGACGGTGAGCGTCTTCCCGACGGTCCACTCGATCGAGGACGAGTCTTCGAACGCGATTGCCGCTCCGTCGTCCAGTTCGACGGTCGCGCCGCCGTTCACGCACAGCGCGCCGATCGAGCCGCCGAACGTCCGGCCGATTTTCAAGACGCCGCCGTCCAGGCGGAACGAGCCGTTCGTGAAGCAGTTGTCCGGGCTTTCCAGCACGAGAGTGCCTTCGCCCTGCTTGACGTAGCCGTAGCTCCGGAGCGATTCGATTTCACGCATCGCTTTCCCTTTGAGCGCGGCGCCGACGCCGAGCGTCGCGCCGCGTTCGATGTTGAAACGCAGCTGGACCGGATTGGACGCACCGGCCGCGTTGGCGTGTCCGAGCAGAATCGCGGAACAATCGAGGCGGCACGGACGGCCCGCCGTCACGTTCACGTGCGCGCCGGGATAGCCCATGTCCATGTACGCGGGCGTGCCGGCGTCGAACGCCGAACCGACGATGACCGCGCCGTCGCCCATGTTCATGCGGTAGATCATCGATTCGCCGTCTTTCGAGAGATTTTCGACGACGCCGCCTTCGATGCGCCAGGTCTTCGCCAGACCCATCGAATTGGCGTGGAGCTGGACACGGCCGCCGGAAACGACCTTGATCGTGCCGAAGCCCGCAGGACCCCAGTCGCCGTAACAGCGGCGCACGTGAAGCAATCCGCCGTCCGCGACGGTGATCGTATGTCCGCCCGGAAGGTCGCCGTAGCCGTCCGACTCGACCTCGCCTTCGATCCTGAGGTTGTACGAGTCGCCGCCTTTCGCGAACATCCTCACGCCCTTCGGCACGACGACGGCGCCGGACCCACGCTGGTTGACGCGGCTGCGGAAATACCAGTCCTTGCTCCCGCCGAGCACGAGCTCGCCGGAACCGTCTATCACGACCCCGCCCTCGAACAGGTTCGTCGCGGCCTCGCGTCTGCCGAAATCGCCGTCCAGAATCACGCGGCCCGAGCCGATGCGCACGGACAGATCGGACGGACGTTCGCCGACGATGCGCACCGCGCCGACGGTGTCGTTCGGGTCCGCTTTCTCGGCCTGGCAGAACCACCGGTCGGGCGCGATCTCCTTGGAAACCGTCACGACCTCGCCGCTCTTGTAGGTGACGACTCCGGGCGTGAATTCGGACATTTTGCGGAACTCGATGTTACTGCGCATCGTCGAGATGAGTTCGTCCGCCATGAGCTGGTAGCCCGGATCGTTCGGGTGCAGAGCCTCTTCGATCGAAAGCGCGCGCAGAGTGGACTGGTCGCCGCAGAACGTGAAAAAGTCGCACACCGGCAGATGCTCGTATTCGGCCACGTCGAGCACCGCGTTGACGTAGTCCTGCATGCAGAAACCCTTTTTGCCCTTCTTGTCCCAGTAATCGGGAAGATAATCGCCGAACAGGATGCCCTTGCGCGGCGTGCAGAGGATGATTTTCGTGTCCGGATTCTTCTTGCGGGCGTTGTCGATGAGCTTGCGGTAGTCGGCGTAGAACGAATCCTTGCCGGTCGGGTCGAGGTAGTCGTCGAACGTGCCGACGTTGAACTGCTGACCCATGTCGTTTGCGCCGTGTTCGACCGTGCAGATGTCGGCGTCGCCGACCGATCCGATCGAAGAAGAAAGACGGCATGCGTTGTTCCCTCCGTTCTCGTATCCGCCGAACGTGAGCGTTTTCATCACGCGCGTCTGGTAACCTTCGGTGAAGCGGCCGCCGGACGCTCCGACATTTTCGTTGTACCAGGTGATGGACGTGCCGTTGGCGCGCCACCTTCCGCTGAAAACGACCGGATCGCGCGGAACGGCCGCCGCACGGTCGGCGCGCGTCTGCCAGACCGCGTAGAGTTTGATTTCTCGGCCCTCGCCGGAGAGATCCTTCACCTTCGCGCAGTTGGTGTACTCTACGCCGCCGTCCGGCTTCGTCGCCCACCCCGTGAAGACGCTGCCGTCGAGGCCGCCCTTCTCGAACACGTTGGCCAGAAGACGCGTCGGCACGCCGCACTCGATCGTCTGGTTGGTGACGGAAAACACGCCCTCGTTGTAGGCGCTGCCGCCGTTGGCGTCGAAAACGACTTTGAAATCCGCGGCCTGAACCGCGGAAACGGCGCAGGCGGCGATGGCGATCACCTCGGAAAAATGCAATTTTTTCATGTTTTTCAATTTTGATTGAAACCCGTGACTGATACCGTCGCATTGTACCGAATCACGCATGGTCAAGCAACCGGAAAATTGCAGAATTAAACATCGGAAATTTGCACAATTAAATGGCGCGCCCATCCGATGAGGTCTGGACGGCGTTCCGGAGGCTCCGGAGATGGTTTCCGAAAAGAACGGACGTTTCAAAGGCGTCGCCCGGCCAAGGGGGATGCCGGAGTGCATAAACGACACGCCCGGCACGGCCCCGGGCGGGCGCTCGACCAACGCCGCCGCCGCCGGGCAGTCCGCGGTTCGCGGCGTTGACGACCGCATCGACGGTCAACGTCGTGATG
>JAZUJQ010000038.1:0-1789 GCA_045642845.1 Kiritimatiellia bacterium | reverse complement strand
AGCCCGCTTGCCCCCCGCCTTCCTTCGCCGCATACGTCGCGCGCCCGGACGAAAGCGGCGGACTGTTCGTCGGAGACGGCAGTTCCGCGAACAACGCGTTGAGTTCGCCGGCCGACAGCGCACGGGTCGGCGGCGCGTCCGTGACGACGGGTTCGGCGATCTGCGCCGGCCACGCGTACAGATCGTCCGCCCGCCATTTGAAAAACGACACGACCATTACGATCGGCAGAATGACGCAGAGCGCCTTCAGCAGACGGCGGAACGTTAAACGGCGTACGGGCTGCATGGCGGTCGTCAGAGCTGGCACGGAAGAAATTCGTCGCGGGAAGCCACCGGAACCGGGATCTCCTCCGGACGCGATGCGGCGACGTGGCGGCGCACGACGACAGTGTCGATGTCCCGGTGATCGGCGTACGCGGCGATCAGACGCAGCAACGCGTCCGCGTCGGCCGCCGCCGGCTTGGCGGCGAGAGCCGTTGGCCCGGGGACGGTCACCCACCGGAACACCGCGTCGCCGCCGCGGAGCGCGGCCTGCAGCGCGGCGTTGTCAGATTTGTTGCGGCCGAGAATGACGAGCGTGCCGCCCGGAAGACGGAAAATGCGTCCGTACTGCAGCACGGAAACGAGACGCCTGTCCCCCAGCCCTTCGTGTTCCATCACGTCCTTGAGACGGCGGCAGAACGTCGGCTCCGTGAGTTTGCATCCTCCCGCCGGAGACGGGAAGTCCTTGATGCCGTACTTGGCCGCCAGTTCAAGCTGCGGCTTGCGGTTGCGTCCCGAAAGCCCGAGCAACCGCGAACGGTCGACGAGTCCCTCGCGTTCGGGAGCGGTTTCGTCGAGCAAAAGCGCCGAGAGCGGACGCAGCAAATGATCGCCGGCTCCGGAAAGGTTGCGCACGCGGTTCAACGACGGCCGCGTCTGCGACATGGGTCTCTGAGCCAGCACCTCGCCCGTGGCGACGAAATCGAACCCGTTTTCCTTCGCGTATTCCCACGCGCGCTCGATCATGCGGGCGTGGCAGTCGATGCACGGATTGAGGCATGAACCGTGACCCGAAACCGGATGCTCGACGAGGCGGCAGATGTCGTCCGTGAAATCCACGGTGTGCAGTTTGAACCCGAGCGCGGCGCAACCGCGCTCCACCTCGGCAAGAGGCGCGTAAAACGGCGACGTGAAACGGATCGCCTCGGCGTGCACGCCCTGCTCGCGCAGCACGCACAGGCAAAGCAGTGAATCAAGGCCTCCGGAACAAAGGCAGAGCGCACGGCCTTTCCCGGACTCGAGAGTCGTTTCATACGGAGCCGCCTGTTTTGATGTTTCGTCCATGTCCGCAAATACAGAATTGAATTTACATGCCGGCCATTCTATCGTTTTTACCGACGCAATTGGAAATCAATGAAAACGCACGGCGCGGTCCGCGCATTCCGCTTCCGTCGCAACGCTCAGCGATTTTTGCGATAATCACGCTCGGACACGAGGGCGTTCCAATGAAAAATTTCAGCTCGAAAATCTGCATCGTCATGCTCGCCGCCTCCGCAGCGGCGCAATCTCTGTGGGATGAAACATCAGGACAAGCGTCGGATTTCAGAAGCGACATCGTTCCATCGCCCGGGGATTTCACGTGTTCGGTCATGTTCCGCAACGACGGCTACGCGCCGGTGCCGGCCGACATGAAATGGCGCAACGGGATGGTGGTCTGCTGCGAAACCGGATACTACGACGGCTGGCGCGTGATTCTCCACGACCGGACCGAATGCCGCCCGGTGTTCGAAATCGGCCGCGCCGAAGG
>JAZUJQ010000037.1:0-1860 GCA_045642845.1 Kiritimatiellia bacterium | reverse complement strand
GAGGTGACGAGATGCTTTTTCTTCGTCGCCGTTACGGCGGCGGCGGGACGCCCGAAACGTCGCGTCAGGAGATCGAAGACGCCAACCGCCGCACCCCGAAAATGGGTGAAACGGAACGTCTCCTCGGCGAAAAAGAACTGCTGGGGATCTACCTGACCGGACACCCGTGCACCCGCTACCCGCGCATCGTGTCCGAATTCCTCCCGTTCAACAAAATCTCCGCGGCGAAGCAGGCGCTCGCCGAACGGCTCGAGACGGAAAGACTGCAATTTCCCGAAATCACGCCGAACAGGCCGGTGGAAACGGATTTCCCCGACGGCAAGAACGACAAGGATTTCAAGGCCGCCATGAACCGCTACGCGGAACGTTCGCGGGAAATACGGCGCTACCGCTACAAAAACTCCGTGAACGTCGCGTTCTGCGCTTTCGTTTCGCAGTTCGTGCCGCGCATCGACAAAAACGGCAGGCCGTGGTGCAAGCTCACGCTCGAAGACGCGATCGCCAAAGAGGAAATTCCGATTTTCGCGAACGACTACGAAAGGCTCCTGAAAGCGCCTCGTGATCAGCCGCAGGACGACGGCCCGCCGCCGGAGATATTCGAAGAGCCGGCGCCGCCGGCTGCGGGCGCCGGGACGGGCGCCGCCCCCGCCGCGAACGCACCCGCCGTGCGCGAACCTCCGGAGGTCAACCGCACGTACCTTTTCCTCGGCTGCGTGGAGCCGTCGTTCCGCCTCGAAGCGTCGATTTCTATTTTCGATTACATCCCGGCGGAGGACGTGCCGGCGAAATACGCCGAACGCGTGTCGCTCTGCCTGGACGAAGAGAATTCCAACGCCGCCGCGATAGCGTCGATCAAGGAAATCGTCGCCGCGCACCCCGGTGAAATCCCGGTGAACGTGCGCGTCGTGCTGGCCGACGGCACGCGCGTCACCGTGGCGATGCCGGACGACGTGCGCGTCGTGTGCGACAGGGATTTTCTCGCGGACGCCGAACGTCTCGTCGGCCCGCGCAACGTGCATTTCAAGTTCAAGGAACCGGAAACGAGGCGCCCGCCGAAGGTGAAAGAAGCAAAGGCGGACGAAAAGAACGGCAACGGAAAGGAGAGCGCATCGTGAGCCCCGACAGACAGGCCGATTTCCGCTATGCGGTGTCGAACACGGAACTTATCGTGACGCCGGAAGGCATGCTGGAAACGTTCGGCAACACGATGGTGAGCTACGTCCACGTCTGCGAGACGATGGACGACATCGAACGCTGCCGCATCCGCACCGGCTGCATGAAGCTCCTGCGTCCGCAGATCGTGACGCCGTCCGCGTATTCCGAAATGATTCTCGACGGCTTCGGCGAAGAAGCGCGCAAATACGCCGAATGGCTGCGCGACCACGAAGACGCGCTGCGCATCCTGCGCTACGGCTACACGCTGCGCCGCGAAACCACGTCGGAAGAGACCGTGACGCGCCGGATCGACGACGTGGTCGCCGACGCGAAGAAGGACGTCGAGGCGTGCAAGGACCCGTATCTGGCGCTCGTCAAGGGCGTCGACGATCCGTGGGACGTCTGCCTCGTGCGGCTCTTCTGGGAAATCGTGAGCCGGTCCACGCGCCACAACATGGAGGAGATGAGCAAACGACATCTCTTCGACCGTCAGGCGTCCGGGCTCACCGCCGACGACATGCGCGAAATCGAAGAAGCCTTCGCGGCCGCGCGCCGCGACCGTTCGCTCGTGCAGCGGCTGGGATCGCTGCTCAAACGCAAAAACGCTTTCGCGGTCTACGAGGAACGGTTCTTCGCGCTCATGAAAGGCGAATGACATGGCGCTGCTCGAAACGATCGATTCGCCCGCCGATCTGCGGAAGATCC
>JAZUJQ010000036.1:0-6768 GCA_045642845.1 Kiritimatiellia bacterium | reverse complement strand
TCGCCCGCGCGGGCGAGCGAGCCGTAGCAGAGCACGGCGCCGCCGGCGTCGAGGTGCGCGAACAGTTCCCGCTCCCAGTCGCCGCCCGGTTCCGGCGGCGGCGTCACCAGCACGGTTCCGGTCGCTGCGGCGCCGTGCGCGGCGCGCGCGGCGGCGAGGTTGCGCGTGGAGACGACGCCGGAAAGCGGCAGCGCGTGATTGATCGCGCCTATCACCGAGAGGTCTCCGCCGAACGGTTCGGCCATGCGGTTTTCGGGGCCGAGCACGTAATTGTGGTACTCGTCCATCGGGTAGACCCACAGGACCGGCGGAAGTGCGTCTGGACGGAACGCGGCGGCGCGTTTGAAGTGCGGAATGACTTCGTCGGGAACTTCTTCCGGCACGTCGCCCCACGCGCCGTCGACCGAAAGAATAGACCATCTGTCGAAGCCGAGAACCTTTCCGTCCGGAGACAGTTTGCAGAGCGAAGCGTTCAGATAGATGTCGTGCGGCGAACGGTTCCAGCGGTCGAACCACGGATTGTTGTTGAACCACGGATCCGTGGCGTAGTAGCGGAAGGGGAATTCGACGCCGGGATAGGCCGCGTTCTGCGAGAGGAATCCCGCGATGGCGAGACCGTGGTTGTTCGTGAGCGCCGGCCACGGCGTGTTCGGCGGCGGGACGATGTTGAACCCGCCCTCGTAAAGTCCGATGTAGGGAACGGCGTGGTTGACCAGATTGACGCCGACGGGGAAGTCCGTGCCGCGGCATTCCACCGGGAAGTCCGGGCATTCTTTGCGGAACAGTTTCCAGAACGACATCACCTGATCGTGGACTTCGCGGTTGCCTTCCTGCGAATAGCGTTCTCCGTCGAAGAACTGGCCCGTGCCGCCGGATGCGTACGGGCTGCGGCCGTAGCCGAAGCCGTTCGAGAACCAGATGTAATCGAATCCCATGTCCGTCATGTACGCCTTGGCCTGGCGTCCGAAGAATTCGCCGAAGAGCGTGCCCTCCGGAATGCCGTCCGGATAGCCGGCGTACGGGACGGAGTCGGCGTGGAATTCCGCTATGGCGTCGATGTTCGCCAGCGCCGTGGATTTGTGGTGGCGCATCATTATCTCCGTGTGCCGTTTGTAGCGGAACGGGGACAGACAGAACTCCGAACCCGGATCGAACGGCGTGCCGACGCGCAGCTGTTTCCCGAGCGTTTCGAGGCACGCGGCTTTCATGATTCCGATGATGCGCTTCACGTCGCCGTAGGTGATGTCGATCGGGTGCTCCGTGTACGGCACCGGCGGCTCGTGCACTTCGTCGCCGTTCGCGACGGTGTGGGCGAAGCCCTGCCACATGGCCCAGTTGAGTTTGCGGTCCATGTCGCGGTCGTATTCCATCAGCTCGGTGCCTTCGCCGAGCCACCAGAGCAGCGAAACCCGTTCGCAGTGCTTGAGCAGCGACCGCCACGAGAGAAACAGTTCGCGGAAAAAGCCGTGGATGTATTCGTCGTCCTTCCGGAAAAACGGCTTGGCGCTGATTTCAAGCGCGCCGTTGCGGAAAAGAACGTCGTCGTTTAGCGATTGAGTGGGGTAGAAGCGTGGTTTTTCCATGCTTGGAAGTATAGCACGCTCCGGGTGATAAACTCCGACGGCTGTCAAAAAGGCTCCGCTACCGCTCCGCTTTGTTTCACGGCGTTCAGCCGCAGAATTTCGGCGTGATTGAAATCGGGTCGATCGCGGTCGGGTAATTCCGCCTTTCCGTCCAACTCAGAGTCCCGTGCACGCCGAATCCGTGGCGCGAAGCACCTGCCATTCGGCGGAGCGGTAGCGGGAGCGTCACGGATCGGAGTTTCTTCAAACGGAGCAATGACGCGGTTTGCGCACGTTGGGTAAGACAAGTGGGACGTGTGGGACGAGTAGGACTGCGATGGCAAGGGCGCGGGTTGCTTTGGTGCGGGTGAAAAACTCCGACGGCTGGCAAAATTGCTCCGCTACCGCTTCGCTTTGTTTCACGGCGTTCAGCCGCAGAATTTCGGCGTGATTGAAATCGGGTCGATCGCGGTCGGGTAATTCCGCCTTTCCGTTCAACTCCGAGTCCCGTGCACGCCGAATACGTGGCGCGAAGCACCTGCCATTCGGCGGAGCGGTAGCGGGAGCGTCACGGATCGGAGTTTCTTTCAAACGGAGCAATGGCGCGGTTTGCGCACGGTGGGTAAGACAAGTGGGACGTGTGGGACGAGTAGGACTGCGATGGCAATGGCGCGGTTTGCCAAGGCCCGGGTTGGAAAAACTCCGACGGCTGTCAAACATGCTCCGCTACCGCTTCGCCGTGCTTCGCGGCGTTCAGCCGATGGACTTTTGGCTGGATCGAAACCGAGTCGATCGCGGTCGGGTGCAATCGATCGCGTCCGAGTGATTCCGCCTTTCCGTTCTTTTACAACCACGGATAACGCCCGGCACCGCGACCCAGCCGTCCCGGCGGTCTCCGCCAATTCCGTCCGGCCGCGAGCGATTGCGTCATTTTTTTTTCTTGCTATGATTCGAGGCATGAAAACTGAATTTCCGCTTTTTTCAGCTGCGACGGTCGCCGTTGCCGCGACGATCGCGTGCGCCTCGGGTTTCGGGGACGTCGATTCTCTCGTCGATCTGAAGTTCGCCGAAGAATACGCGTTTTCGACGAACCGCGCGGCGCTTGTCGAAACATTGCGTCCCGGCACAGCGGCGCACTATTTTTTCTCCGCGCTCAACGCCGAAAACGAAGGCCGTCTCGATGACGCCGGCGCGATTCTTGAAAAGTGGACCGGCGACGTCGACGCGGGCGGGGACGGACTGCGCTCGCAACTGCGCGTCCGCCTCGATTTTCTCCGGTACGACGCCGACAGAGCCGCCGGAAAATCCCCGAAGGATGCGCTTGCCGCGGATTGGTTCGGAAGTTCATGCTACGGCTATCTGGATCTCGACCCGCCGAACGACGTGAAACTCGAGGCGGTCAAGCCCAACACCTACCCGGCGGAGCTGGATCAAAACGAAATTTCGTTCACCGAGTTTCTGATCCGTTCGAGCGATTCGGACGGCGCGAACATCCGTTCCGAGAATGAATACCGCCACGTTCCGTTCGATCCGTCGCTTGACTGCGCCGGTAAACTGAAATTCGATCCGAACTGGGATCTCTGGCCGGACGCTCCAGGCGTGTTCGACGCGTACTGCGCGTATTATCCGGCGGCGGACGGCAGGGTCTTCCGTTCATCCGACCGGATTTCGTCGCGCCTCACGCTGCGGCAGCTCTCCGAACTGGCGAAGCGTCTGGCGGGTTCAAAGGCCGACGTCTCCGGCAACATGGATTACGCCAGGACCGTGCTTGGAAAACTCGCGCCCGGCGCGGACGAAAACGAAAAGGATCCGGAGACGCGCCGCGCGTGGCTGAAGCGCATCGCCGCGTTCTCGGAAACGCTCAAGCCGTCGCTTTCGTCGGTCCGCGCGCTCGCGCTCTGGAATCTGCTGTCCCTCGACCGCGAAACCGGCGCTCCGCCGGACAAGAAGCTTCTCATCGAATATCTTTCCCTTCCGCGCATCGCGGATTCCGTGCCGCCGTCGCTTTCGGCGAAATGGAGCGCGGCGTCCGTTCCGCGGTTTCCGCTTTCGGCTAAGGATTTCACTTCCTGCGCGCCCGTGCTGGCTCCGCCGAAGAGCGGCGACAGGGCGCTGGTGCGCGGGCTTCTCGGCGATCTCGCCGCCGCAGGCGACGATCTTTCGGACTTCAAGGATCTGGTCGAAGCCGTCGAACTCCGGCGCATCGTGTCGGAGAGCCGGCTGCTTTCCGGCGTTCCGGCGGCGGACGTCGCGACCGGCGTTTTCTCGGAAAGCGAATACAAGGCGCTGATCTCGCGCACCGAACTCGAATGGAGCGCGTCCAATCCGAAGCGGTTCGCGCCGGACGCGCGCGTGGCGCTGTCCATCGCCGTGAAGAACGTGCCGTCGATGCGCGTGGCGATCTACGACATCGACCCGCTCGCGGCGTGCCGCCGGTGCGGGGGCGAGGTGAGTCCCGACATGGATCTCGACGGCTGCACGCCGACGTTCGAGCGCACCGTGAAATACGCGCAGCCGTCCGTCGTGCGCCACGTCGAGAAACTCGAGTTCCCGGAACTCGGCAAACCGGGGCTTTACATCGTCGAATGCTCCGGCGGCGGCATGTCCAGCCGCGCGGTGATCCGCAAGGGTTCGCTCCGCGTCATCGCTTCGCCGTGCGCCGGCGGCACGATGTTCACGGCGCTGGACGAGGCCGGCGGGGCCGTGAAAGACATTTCGGTGCATGTCGGCGATTCGGTGTTCACGTCCGGAAAGGACGCGGATTTCGCGGTCGTGCCGTTCGCGCCGACGCCTGAAAGCGCGGGGCCGAAGACCGCGTACGTGCGCGCCGGCCGTCTGGCTTCTTCGTGCGAATTCGTGAACCGGACGGAAGGCTACCGGCTGTCGGTGGACTGGGCCGTCCCCCCCGAATCGCTCGTTCCGGGCGCGGAGGCGACGCTGCTGGCTCTGCCGAGACTGCGGAACACGGCCGACGGGTCGGAGGCGTCCGTGACGTCTGTCAAATCCGCGAAGCTGACGCTCACGCTCACCGACGTCGACGGGAACGAAACGGTCCGCGTCACGGATCTGGGCGAGCTCAGGGACGGAACGATCGTTCATTCTTTCCGCGTGCCCGAGCGGCTGGCCGGACTGCGCGCCGGGATGACGGGCGTCGTGCGCAACGGGACGACGGGCAAGGACGAGACGGTGTCCGCGACGACCTCCGTCGACGTTCCCGGCGAGTCGGAGCGCGGCGGCGCCATCGAACATGTTTTCCTGCGGCGCGCGTCCGACGGCTACCGTCTGGAACTGCGCGGTCTGAACGGCGAACCGCTCCCGTCGCGCGTCGTCACCGTACATCTCAAACACCGCGTGTTCACAGTCTGGCGCTCTTTCACGCTGCAGGCGGACGAGGCCGGCGTCATCAAGCTGGGCGAACTCGCCGACATCGTCTCCGTCGAAGCTTCGGCGGACGATTCGCGCACCTGGAATCTCGGCGAAGATTCGGTGTGCAATCTGCCGGACGCGCTCAACGCCGCGGAGGGGGAGACGTTCAGAATTCCGGCATCGGGTCTTTTCGCCGGAGAATGGCCGGGCGCGGACGCGCTCGAGTCGCGTGTGTCGCTGCTCGAGGTCAATTCGCGCGGCGAAATCACGCATGACCGCGTTTCGAACGTCAAGGCGGAGAACGGCGTCCTTGAAATCGCGGGGCTTCCGGCGGGCGATTACGAACTGCGTCTGCGCGGAGTTCCGGGGGTGCGTCGTCTGCGCGTGACGCACGGGCGGGAACTCAACCAGGACGTCGGGGCGATCGTCGGCTCCGTGCGCGGGCTTTCCGACAGCGGCGATCCGCGCGTTTCGCGCATTGCCGGAGTCGTGGCGGCGGACGGGAAGCTCTCCATCCGTCTCGCCGACGCGACCGATGCCGCGCGCGTCCACGTTTTCGCGCGGCGTTTCGTTCCCGATTCCTCGTTCGGGAGCGACGCGATCGACGCCTTCGCGGCGGCCGGCCGCGGCGACTCCTTGGATTCGGTGTGGCGTTGGAGCGACGATTCATGCGTGTATCTTTCGGGTCGCGAACTCGGCGACGAACTGCGCTACATCATGGAGCGCAGGAACGCTCCGCACCGTCCGGGCGTGATGCTCGACCGTCCGTCGCTTGTTCTCAATCCGTGGAGCGGGAATGAAACGGCGACGACGGCGCTGGCGGCACGCGAAGGCGGCGGCTGGGACGGCCCGGACGGCGCGGCCGCACCGAACGCGGCGGCGCCGCGCAAGCCGGCCGGGTACGGCTACGGCGAACGCCTTGCGCAGGGCGTGAACGGCACGCCGCCGTTCGCGTTCCTGCAGACGGCTTCCGCCGTGTGCGCCAATCTGTCGGCGAACGCCGACGGCGTAGTGGAAGTCGACCTCGCGAAACTGGCCGGATGCTGCGACTTCGCCGCGGTGCTCGTCGACGGCGTCCATTCCGAAACGCTCCGTTTCACTTCGGCGCCGACCGCGATCAAGCCGCGCGACCGGCGGTTGCATTCCGACGCGAAGACCTCCGGCGCGTGCATCGTGTCGCGCGAAGCGACCGTGCTCGACCGACTTTCCGGAAAGCCCGCTCCGGCGGCCGGAGAGCGCGGCAGGACGTATTCCTCGCTCGGTGAAGTTTTCGAGCTGTTCCAGTCGCTTGAAGCCGACGCGAAATTCGCGGAGTTCGAATTTCTGACGAAGTGGAATTCGTTCGACGCGGAAAAGAAAAACGAGCTTTACAGCGGACACGCATGCCACGAGCTCGATTTGTTCCTGAGCGTCTTCGACCCGGAATTTTTCGGCGAAACCGTTCTGCCGCATCTGCGCAACAAGCGTCTGCCCGATTTCATCGACCGCTACCTGCTCGGCGACGATTTGAAAGAGTGGGCTGCGCCTGCGCGGATCGACCGCCTCAACGCGTTCGAAAAACTGCTGCTCGCGGACCGCCGCCGCGAGCTCGCGCCCGCGATCGCGCGCGAATTCCGCGACTGGTGCGCCGCGCATCCGGTTCCGGCCGCGGATGAAGACGCTCTGTTCGGCGTCGTTCTCGGCGCCGCCGAACCGTCCGGCCCGGAGCCGGAAGCCTGCGTCGTGCAGGACGGGGAACTCGAAGAGTGCGTCTTCGCGTGTAAAGTGGAACCGGCTCCCGGCGGAATGAAAATGAAGCGTTCGCTCGGCCGGTCCGTGAATGCGGTCGTCGAGCAAGCCG
>JAZUJQ010000035.1:0-1894 GCA_045642845.1 Kiritimatiellia bacterium | reverse complement strand
CTCCTCTTTTTCGCGACGACGGGCTTCCCGCTCCGCTTCTTTCGCCTGACGTTTGTTTTCCCGTTCAGTCCTGCGGCGCTCCGCCGCGCTTTCGCGGGCCTCGCGCTCCTCGGCGATGTCGGCCTCGAGATCGGGGCGCATGATCACGGAAGAATCGTCGACGGCGTCACGCATGCGGCGGCGGCGCTCGGCCGCCGACGCGAACCAGCGCCAGACCGTTCCCGGACCGAACGACATGAGCAACGCGCCGAGAACCACGATCGTGTAAAACGCCACCGAACCGAACGCCCCGAGCCACTCGTTGACCGCGGCCTGCGGATTGTTGAGAACTCCGCCCAGCGCCCCGCCGGCGTTCGGAGCGATGTTGATGCGCTGCGACGACATCAGTTCCGAGAACGCTCCGTTCATGAACTGGGTCAGCGCGCACAGCCCGGGCATCAGGAAAATCAGCCAGAAGGGCCGGCAGCGAAGGTGTATCCCGCGCATCATCATCACGCCGAAACACACGCCCGCGACCGGAAGCGCATAGGCCGCGAACCCGAACGTCATCAGAAGCAGATACGCCGAAAACGCACCGGCCAGGCCGAGCGGGTTCGAACCGTGCACCGGAGCCGGCGCCGAAACGCACGGAATGTCCGCCGAATCGTAACAGATCAACGAGATCAAAACGACAACAGACAACACGACGGACAGCGCGCCGACGAACCTGAACGCCATGTGAGGCGGCGGTTCGGTCGCGCGTGCACCGTCAAACCCGGCATCGTCCCAACCGGTGCCGTCGCTGTCGTGTCTTTCGAACATGTTTCTCCTGCAATTCAGCAGTGCCGTAATGATAGCAAAACAAGCGCCCGTTCTCAAACGTCACCGGGCGGACGGTGGCAATGGCGCGGGGAGCAAATGCGCGGGTTGAAAAACTCCGACGGCTGGCAAACATGCTCCGCTATGGTGGTGGTAGGACGTGTGTGGTAGGACGTGTAGGACAGGTAGGACGCGTAGGACTGCGGAGGCAAAGGCGCGGGGTGAAAAACATGGGAGATGCGGCGTCCCGCCGCGTCACATCCGATGGCTCGTACGATGCGGAGACGCGGCGAGACGCCGCATCTCCTACATCCCACGGCGCTACCGCTCCGCCTCGCTTCACGGCGCACAGCCGCAGACTTTCGGCGCGTTTGAAATCGAGTCGATCGCGGTCGAGTGCAATCGATTGCGGTCGAGCAATTCTGTTCTGTTCCAAATCCCGTGCGCGCCGCATCGGCGGTGCGGAGCGCAGACCATTCGGCGGAGCGGCAGCGGGGGCTTCACGGATCGGAGTTTCTTTCCAACGGCGCAAAGGCGGAAGTGAAACGCGGGTTTCCGCGTCGGCGGCGCTTTCATGGAATCGCGGGTGTTCCAAATTTTCCGGAATTCCCGGGCACTTGCCGCCGACCGCAGATCACCGGCCGCCGGCCGCAGATTCAAGCAGCTCGACGATGGCGCGCGCGGCGCGCGCCGTGGCGCCGGGTTCTCCGAGCGCCGCGCGCACTTCGGCCAGACCTTTTTTCTGTTCCGCGCGAGCGGCGGGATCGGAGACGAGCTTCACGAGTTCGTCGCACACGGCCTGCGGAGTCAGTCCGTCCTGAATCAGTTCGCGGCAGATTTCGCGGTTCGGCACGATGTTCACGAGTCCGATGAAACGCACGCCCTTCACCAGCGATTTCAGTATGCGGTACGTGACACCCGCCAAGCGGTACGGAATCAAAAACGGGCAGTCCGCGAGCGCGGCTTCAAGGGTCGACGTGCCGGATTTGACGACGGCCGCCTCGGCTTCGTGCAGAACGATGCGCGACGAGCCCACGACCACCTTCACGTCGCCCGGTTTTTCCGCCGCGGCCGCGATCACGGCGCGGATGTCCGC
>JAZUJQ010000034.1:0-5025 GCA_045642845.1 Kiritimatiellia bacterium | reverse complement strand
TTCACGGGGTCGCGCGATACGATGGACCATACGGCGAGGACGATCGGCGCGTGGAGGGCCCGTTGCACCGCGGCGACGCATTTGAGGGTGAGTGCGTTTCCGCAAAGGATGTTTTTCCCGAGGACGAAGGCGGCCGAACGGGCCGCCTCTTCGACGGCGGGGGCCGAACACGGCCCCGAAACGGCTTCGTTCCAGAGGGCGAGGAGCCGCGCGCGGCATTCTTCGGCATTGTCTTGCAGGAGTTCGACCCCGTAGACCGAAGAGAGCGCCACGATGGATGCCCGGAGAAAATCGTTTTCGCTCCGGCCGTATTGGGAGCGGGCCACCGCGAGTTTGCGGGAGAGGATTTCGGCGAGAAAGTTTCCCGTCCCGCAGGCGGGTTCGAGGAAACGGCTGTCGATGCGTTCGGTCTCGTCCTTCACGAGATCGCACATCGCCTTCACCTCACGTTCGGCGGTGTAGACCTCCGCGTGTTCGCGCACGCGTTCCCTCGATTTGATCTGTTTCGGTTCGTCCGGCATGGCTCGTGTCGCCTTTGCGACGCTGCCACGACCCCAATCGTTGCCGCCCGAAAAAGAGGGCGCGCCTCCCTGATGTACTCACCCGACGCCCTAGCACAGGCATACCAGAATACAGCAAGAAGAACGCGCCCAAGAGAGGCGCGTCTTCCGTGCAGGCGTTCTGGTTTTGAAACAGTGCTAGTATTTCGGGTGAACGTCGTGCGCAGTTAACGCAAAATTCGATTGTGGTTAGGGTTTAACCGATAAGCGGGAAATGATTTTGGTGTGAACGATCGGCGGAGAGACATCTCAGCAACGCCGGAATGATAGCAAAAATGGATTCGGCGGTGGAAATCAGCGCGAGACGAAAGCGTCGCGCAGGCAGATGACGCCGAAGACGAGGAACAGCACGCCCGAAGCGATGCGGACGTATTTGAGATTCACGTGTTCGGAAATCCATGCGCCGCCGAGCGCGGCGACGGCCGACGTGCAAACGAGGGCGAAAGCCGATCCGAGGAAAATCGCGAGCGCGGGATGTGAAACGGTTTTATCCGCGGAAGAGGCCATCCCGAGCGTCGAAAGCTGTGTTTTATCGCCCATCTCCGCCAGAAACACAAGACCGAAAGCCTTGAGGAAAAGATTCAACATGATTTTTCGTCTCCGTTGGTTTTGCGCGTCAGCAGAAAGATCAAACCGGCCAGCAGCAGCAGACCGACGCTGATGGCCTGCGCGATCGTAAGCGGACCGACGTGCATGCGTTCGTCCGCGCGCGTCATCTCGATGCACGAGCGGAGCACGGCGTACGCGACGAAATACCACGCCGCCACGCGGCCGGGCGCGGGCGGATTCTTCCTCACGGACAGCGCGTACAGCAGCGCCGAAATCGCGAAGCAGCCGAAAGTCTCGAAAAGCTGCGACGGCAGGACGGGCAGCGACGACGCGGCGCCGCGTTCCAGCAGACCGGCGTTCATCTGTTCGACGAACGGGATGGAATTAACCGGATAACGGACCGCCAGGAACGAATCGCTCGTGCGGCCGTAGCAGCAGCCGTTGAGGAAACACCCGATGCGGCCGAACGCCTGACCGACGGGCAGCACGACGGCGAAACAGTCCACAACCGAGGCGAGCGGCATGCGCTTGAACCTGCACCACGCCACGAGAGCGAGCGCGCCGACGATGAGTCCGCCGTAGTACATCAGTCCGCCCTCCCAGATCTTGAAGCACGAAACCGGATCGGCGGCGTATTGCGCGGTCCAGTGTTCCGCAACGTAAAACGCGCGTGCGCCGACGATGCCGGCGCACACCGCGACCATCACGGCGTTCGAGAGGTCGTTCTCGGAGAATCCGCGCCGTTTCGCGAGTCTGCAGAGAATGGCGTAGGCGCAGACGATGCCGACGGCCATGCACAACCCGTAGCTGTGCAGAACGAACGGTCCGATCGAGAAAAGCGTGGAAATCATCGCGTGCAAAAAAGAAATGCGCCGGATCCGACGATCCGGCGCATCGCGGAAACGGAGTTACGGACGGAGCTCCGAAACGCCGCCGAGGAACGGACGCAGAACCTCGGGGATTTCGACGGAACCGTCGGCGCGCTGGTGTTGTTCGACGATCGCGGGCAACAGACGCGAAGTCGCCAGACCCGAACCGTTGAGCGTGTGCATGAACTCGATCTTCTTCTTGTCCTCCGAGCGGCGGAAACGCATGTTGCCGCGGCGGGCCTGGTAATCCATCGCGTTCGAGACGGAAGAGCACTCCTTGTACTCGTTCATCGACGGAATCCAAAGCTCGACGTCCCACGTCGTGGCCATCGAAGCGGAGCAATCGCCGGCGGCGAGTTTGGAGAGGCGGTAATGGAGACCTAGACCCTCGACGAGCGCGCAGGCCTTGCGGATGAGGAGTTTGTGCATCTCCTCGCTCTGCTCGGGCGTCGTGTACGCGAACATTTCGATCTTGTCGAACTGATGGCCGCGGATCATGCCGCGTTCGCTGGCGCGGTAAGTGCCGGCCTCGCGGCGGTAGCACGGCGTGTACGCGAACATCTTCTTCGGGAGATCCTTCTCCTCGAGGATTTCTCCGCGGTAGAGATTGACGAGCGCGGTTTCGGCGGTGGGCAGAAGGAACCGGAAGCCCTCTTCCTGGAGACGGTAGACGTCCTCCTCGAACTTCGGGAACTGACCTGCGGTAAGCCCGCATTCGTAGGTGAGCAGATGGGGCGGCAGGTAGAACTCGAAACCGTCCTTGATGTGTTCCTGCATGAAGTACGACAGGAGCGCCCACTCGATGCGCGCGCCCATGCCCTTGTAGAGCCAGAAACCGTTGCCGCCCATCTTCACGCCGCGTTCGTAGTCGATGAGACCGAGCCTGGTGCAGAGTTCGACGTGGTCCTTCGGCTCGAAATCGAACCGCGGCTTTTCGCCCCACACGGAGACGACCTCGTTCTTCTCCTTGCCGCCCGGGACGACGCCGGGGGCCGGGAGGTTCGGAAGCGCGAGCAGAATGGAGCGCTGCTTTTCATCGAGCTCGGCGACCTCTTTGTCGAGCGCGGCGATGCGGTCGCCCAGCGCGCGGGTTTCGGACTGGATGGCGGTGGTGTCCTCGCCCGCCTTTTTGGCGGCGCCGATTTTCTTCGAGACCGCGTTGCGCTCGCTCTTGAGCGCTTCGGCCTGCGCGAGCTTCTCGCGGCGCGCCGCATCGAGTTCGAGAATGGCGTCGATCTGCGCGGGATCGGCGTCGCGGGCGCGGAGGCCCTCCTTGACGACGTCCGGAGTCTCGCGGATTTTGCGAATATCGATCATGACTGTTTTGTTTGAAAGTTTTCCGGGTTATTTGGCCGGAATGTAAAGTTTCTGCCCGACGCGGAGTTTGGAGGCGTCCTTGATGCCGGTGGCCTTGATGATTTCGTTCTGCGTGACGCCGTAGGCGCGGGCGATTTCGGAAAGAGTCTGGCCTGATTCGACGACATGCTCGTAGAACTCGCCGGAGACGAGCGGACCGGAAGCCGATGACGAAGAAGAGCCGCCTGACGAAGCGCGCGAACGCGACGCCTCGGAAATTTTGCGGTTCATGCGCGACTCGGAATCGGCGACCGCATTCTTGATTTCGGCGGAGGACGCGGCGCGGCCGTCGTCGACGGCGCGCGCGATGATGCCCGGGAGCGCGTTCATCTTCGACTCGATGGAATCGAGCCGCGCCGAAATCGAATCGATGTCGCGGCGGAGCGCGACGACATCGGCGCCGCGCGCGTCGGTGGCGCGGGAAAGGTCCTCCGAACGCGTCGCGACGGAACTGACCGAAGTGCCGACGGAATCGAGCTCGGACTGAAGGGACCCCATGCGGCTTTCGAGTTCCGCGAGACGCTGTTCGCGCTGACGCGCGGCGATCTGTTCCTTGGTCGGGCCCCTCGGCGCGGAACCGAAGTGCATGCGTCCGTTGGAATCGGTGTAGCAACCCGCGAGGAACGCGGACGCGGCGGCGCAAAGCGCGCACGCAACCGCGGCGCGCTTATGCATTGCCGGCCGCCTTCTGCTTGTCGTAGATGCGCTGCACGCGCTCCGCGACATCCTTGTACGTGGCGTCGGCGCGGTAGATTTCCTTGAAATACTTCGCGGAATCGTCGAGCTTGCCTTCCTGTTCGGAGATTTCGCCGAGGAGGTAGTAAACCGACATCTTGCGGGCGTCCATCGTCGGCAGCAGTTCGAGAGAAGCGTTGAGCTGTTCGACGGCCATGTCGAGCATGCCCTTCTTCTGGAAGCATTCGGCGAGAAGCGCGAGCGCCTCGACGCGGTCCTTCGGGGACTTCTGCGCGATCTGGAGCTGCTGGATGGCTTCGTCGTGGTAACCGTACTGGGCGTACTGCTGGCCGAGGAGGAAGCGCAGGTGCTGATCGTTCGGATAGCGCTGCACGCGCTCGGCGATGTCGTCGAAGACGTACTGCGCGCGCTCGGCGTCCTTCGCGGCGGCGGCCTCTTCGTCGCCCGCCGCGCGGAGGGCGGCGACTTCGCCTTCGAGCATCTTCGTCTTGACCTCGGCGTAACGGCGGTCGAGTTCGGGGTCGACGCCGATGACCTTGCGCGCGGCGTCGATGGCTTCGAGACCTTCGGCGAAGCGGTTCTGCTGCAGATACAGACCGGTGAGCGCGAGATAGTAGTTGACGTTCTTCGGCTCCTTCTCGATCTTGGCCTTCGTTTCGGCGATCATCGAATCCGCGTCGGCCGCGGTCTGGACCGCCTTGTTCGCGCGTTCGAGTTTCTCCGCCTGTTCCTTGTTGATGAGGTTGCGGTAGTCGCCGGTGCCGTTGTTCTTCTCCCAGCCCTTGTCGAGCGTGTCGAGAGCCTCGGCGTCCTTGAGCATCTTGGCGACCTCGCCGTCGGTGCGACGAGCCATCTGCACCGGATCGAGGCATTCGCGGGCCTTCTTGTAGCTCTTGATTCCGAAGTAGAGTTTGCCGAACACGAGCATGGCGTCGATATCGGTCTCGGGCGTGTGCTCGCGGGCGACGTCGATGGCCATGAGGCCTTCGGCTTCG
>JAZUJQ010000033.1:0-3267 GCA_045642845.1 Kiritimatiellia bacterium | reverse complement strand
GCGGACAGCGCCAGCGCGTCGGCATCGCGCGCGCCCTCGCCGTCGGGCCGGACGTTCTCATCGCCGACGAACCGGTCTCGGCGCTCGACGTCGCGGTCCAGGCGCAGATTCTCAAGCTGCTTCGCAGACTCGTCGACGATTCCGGGCTGTCTCTCGTTTTCGTGTCGCACGATCTCGCCGTGGTGCGCTGTCTCTGCGACCGCGCTCTGGTGATGGAACGCGGGCGCATCGTCGAACAAGGGCCGTCCGAACGTCTTTTTTCCGACCCTCGGCATCCGTTCACGCGCTCGCTGCTCGCGGCGCGGGTCGGACAATCGGAAAATCCGTGAAGTGAACGCCGTCGCCGACGCGGAAAGCCAGATTTCGTCCGGTTTGATTTCGTGCTGCTGCACGGGGTTCACGGACGGTCCGCTGACGTGCGTCGGCAACCGTCGGCCCGAAGGCGGCCCGCCCGTCGGGGTCGATCCGCGTTCGCTGTTCGAAGTGGCGAGCGTTTCAAAGGTTTTCACCGCCGCGATCGCCGCTCGCCTTCACGCGGACGGCAGGCTCGACGTCGATGCGCCTTTCACGGAATATCTGCCCGACCACGTTCTTTCAGGAGAAAACGTTTCGATCACGGTGCGTCATCTCGCGGCGCATTGCTCGGGATTTTCCGACGGCTGGCGTTGGGCGCGCGGCGGAGCGTGGACGTTTTCTTCCCCCGAAGAGTTCGAGGCGGCGACTCTTGCGGCGCGTCCCGTCCGTGCGCCCGGAAGCGCGACGGTCTACGCCTGCCACAACATGATTCTGCTCGGATTCATAATCGAGCGCGTCACCGGCATGGATCTCGACGCGGCCGCGCGCGAATACGTCTGGGGCCCTCTTGGAATGACGCGCACTTCCTGGCTTGACAAACCGGATGATCCGGACGCCGTGCAAATGTACACGCACGGACCAGTTCCTCTCGGACGGAAAGGCGACGAAGCCGCGCGCGCGTTTCCGCGCCCGCTCGGAAACGCCGGCGTTTTCACGTGCGCCGAAGACCTGATGAAATTCGCGGCGGATCTGCTCGAGCGGCGTGCGTTCCCGGAGTCATGCTACGACCTTTTCTTCACGCCGTTCGGAAACACCGGCGACGGACGCCGTTCGTTCGGGTGGAACATGTCCGCGTCGACACGTCCGTCCGGTTGGAGCGAACGCACGATCGCGCATACCGGCTACACGGGGCAGCTCGTGGCCGTCGATCCGTTGAACCGCATCGCCGGAATCGTTCTTACGAATGTCGTTTCCGACGATCCCGTCATCCGCGCCGAAGCGTACAAACGCCGCATCGGCCTTCTCTCCCGCGCCCGCTGAACGCGCCGCGACCGCAACCCGCCTCGTGCACGAAAAGCCTCCTTTCGTTCGTTCGAACTTGTCATTCGTTGTCGCCGAAGGCCGGAATGCCGAACTGCAACGAGGTTATAATGTTCATCCTCACGGAAGATACGGCGCTTTCGACGTTCATTTTTCTGTTCAACGGGTCGGTTCCGTCTTCGCGTCCGTCGTTCAACCTTTCCAATACCATGTTCGATGCCGTCTCCGGGTCTGATCCGGATTCGGCAATGTGAAAATTCAGGGAGAGAATTTCACCGATCAATTCGTTCAGATCTTCCCGGTTTTCGTTCAGATTTGCACGCACGGTTTCGTCGTATTCGCAACGGTCGATCATTGATTCCGGATCCCAGTTCACGCCGGACATGTAGTAAGACAACACGTTTTGGGCGGTGGTCTCGTCGTTGAAAAGTTCGTATGCGGCGAAAAAGGCGGCTCTGACCAGTCGGTCGAAGTCATCCTTTTCTTTCATTGATTTTTTCCGGGCCAATATGTCTGAAATTTCCGAAGCCTTGCTTGACACGATTTGGCTTTCCGGCCCCAGTTTTTCAATATAAAAGCAGGCTTCGAGAATACGGGCGGTAAATTCTTGCAGCTTTTTCGTGTTGCCTTTCAGGTTCAACCCGACGGACATATCGTAATCGAACCGGTTCGGTTCTCCCAGATTCCAATTGACGCCCGGCATGTAGTCCGACAGCGTCTTTATGGTGGTGTCTCCGAAAAAATCCGCCGCGGCACAGACCATCGCTTCCGCCTGGCGGTTGAAATCCCACCTGAGCATATCGCGTTCCTCGATGAAAATCGCGACGCCGATGGCCACCGCAATCGCACCAAGCACGGAAAGAACAATCGCCTTTGTTCTCTTTTTCTTCAAGGGCTTGTTTTGGGCGATGTTTGAATTGCCGGAGTCCAGAGCGGGCGGTTGCGGTTCGAATGCCTTGTTTTCCATATCTTTTGAAGTTTTGTGTTTGAAACCGCCGCACGGCGATCCTTTCCATAATTTAATTACAAGGTCGGTTTTGAAATCTGACAAAACATCTCATGTCTCTGGTCCCGTGTCTCATGTCCTGAAATTGACGAGGACGCGAGACGCGAAACGCGAGGCGGCAAATGCGCGGGTTGCCAGGGCGCGGTTTGCGCACGTTGGGTAAGACAAGTGGGACGGGTGTGACGCGTAGGACGGCGGTGGCAAGGGCGCGGTCTGCTTTGGCGCGGGTTGAAAAACATGGGGAATGCGGCGTCAGACGGCGCTATCGCTTCGCCCGTGCTTCGCGGCGTTCAGGCGGAGCATTTGATTGAATGAAATTTGTCATTTTCCAATCCCGTGAGCGCCGAATCGGCGGTGCGGAGCGCCTACCATTCTGCGGAGCGGTAGCGGGAGCTTCACGGATCGGAGTTTCTTTTCAAACGCCGCCAAGGCGCGGGTTGGTAGAAACTCCGACGGCTGGCAAACTGGCTCCGCTACCGCTTCGCCTCGCTTCGCGGCGTTCAGCCGATGCATTTGATTGAATGAAATTTGTCATTTTCCAATCCCGTGAGCGCCGAATCGGCGGTGCGGAGCACGGATCATTCTGCGGAGCGGTAGCGAGAGCACCACGGATCGGAGTTTCTTTTCAAACGGAGCAAAGGTGCGGGTTGAAAAACTCCGACGGCTGGCAAACAGGCTCCGCTACCGCTCCGCCTCGCTTCGCGGCGTTCAGCCGGGGCGTTTGATTGAATGAAATTTGTCATTTTCCAATCCCGTGCGCGCCGAATCGGCGGTGCGGAGCGCCTACCATTCTGCGGAGCGGTAGCGGGAGCTTCACGGATCGGAGTTTCTTTCAAACGCCGCCAAGGCGCGGGGCACTCGTGCGCGGGATGAAAAACTCCGATGGCTGGCAAACGGGCTTCGCTACCGCTTCGCGGCGTTCAGCC
>JAZUJQ010000032.1:0-4009 GCA_045642845.1 Kiritimatiellia bacterium | reverse complement strand
GATCGACCGCGGCTACGAGGACGTCGACGCGCGTCTGCGCGAACTCGGCGCCAGCATTTACCGGGAGACCTGAGGATCACCGCTCCGCGGCGACGCCGGGCGGGACGGATATTTCCGGTTCCCGGCCGCGGCGGAGTTCGGCGCGGAGCATGCCGTGCGGCGTCGGGACCGCTATGCTCGCGGACTCGAGACCGAGAAGATCCGGCGCGATGCGCACGCGTTTCCAGCCGGGTTCGAGAAGTTCGAGGCCTAGCATGCGCCACGGAAGCTGGAACGCCGGCGTTCCTCCCCAGGCGTGCGAGTGGTCGAACGAGTAGCCTTTTTCCGGCGCGGTCCAGCCTTCGGCGAGCCCGATGCCGCATTTCTCGGTCATCGGGATCCATTCGCGCAGCCAGCGCATCCCGTATTCGCGGAAGAGACCGCACGCGGCCATCGCTTCGAACACGAAATGCATGAAATACGGCTGCGGTTTGTCGAGCGACGCGTCGTCCAGCGCGCGGCGCAGCGTTTCCGCGGCGCGCCCGCCGTCCAGCACGTGCAGCGCGGCCAGCGCGTTGGCGTGCAGCGAATGATGCCGCCGGTTTTCGTTTTCAGGCAGCCACGGGCCGTCGCCTTTCTGCGGCGTGCCGAGACCGTCCGTGAAGAGCCCCCGTCCTGGATCCCAGAGATGCCTGACGAACGCCGCGCGGACGGCGGCGGCCCGGTCCCGCGCCGCGCGCGCTTCGCCGGCCATGCCGAGTTCGCCGAACACTTCGGCCGCCGCGGAGAGCGCGCCGATGTAAAACGCGTTCATCGCGCTCTGCCCGAGATATTTCGGAGGGTGGTGGAGCGAATGGCCGTCGACGACGAGCCAGTCCAGGAACATCCAGTCGGGCGGGTTTTCGACAAGTCCCGTTTCCCCGATGTATCCGGCGAAACGCGCGAGCAGGATTTCCAGCGCGTCGACGCACTCCTCGAGCAGCGCGCGTTCGCCGGTGAGGAACCATACGTCGCGCAGCATCCGGGCCCAGACGAGCGAGTACGAGGTGTGGAAAAGACGTCCGTTTTTGAGCCGCAGCGTCTCCGCCGTGCGCCGCACGTCCATCGCGCTCAGACGCATGTCGCCGAACGCGGCCGCGGTCATCCACGTTTCGACGTAGTAATCGCCGGTGCAGGCGAGCGGTTCCTGGTGCGACGTGCTGTCGAGGTGCAGCGTCTGCCTGCAGATCGAGAGCGTGTGCGTGCAGACGTCGACGACCCTGTTCAGCGCCGGATCGCTGCATTCGAAACGGCCGCGCGTCGTTTCGTCCACCGGATACCTGGCTTCGGTGAAACGGATTCTCACGCGGACGTCCCGTTCGCCGTCGAGCGCGCGCGCCTTCGCGGTGAACCCGCCGACGCTGTAAAGTTCGAGCGAGGAGAACGACGACGGCGAAAGCGGCGGAAGAACCGCGCCGTCGCCAGGCGGCGCCGTGCCGCAGGGCGGAGCGAACGTGACGGTGCGGCGCCGTTCGCGGTCGCCCGGATCGCGTTCGAAGAAGCCGATTTCGATTCTGCAGAAGCCGTCTGCCTGCACGGAAAAGAAGGCCCCGCGTATGCGGTCGAACCTCGCCGTGCGTTCGCACGTTCCGTGCGCGGGAATCGTGAAATCGCAGCCGTCCGTCGGTTCGATGCGGATTTCGGAGCGCACGGGAATCGGCGAGAGCTCCGCGCGGCGGCCTTCGACGGCGGACGGCACGGTCCATGCGCCGGCGCCTTTCGACGCGTCGAAATTCCCGTTCGGCAGATACGAAGGCAGAAGCCTCGCTTTCCATCCGGCGAGACCGTCCGCGCCGGAGGCGACGGTTTCCGTGCGGCCGTCGGCGAACTCCGCCTCCGCGGTGAACGTCAGACCGGGGCGGCCGGTCGACACGTCGCTCATGCAGCCGTCGACCATGCCGAAACGCGCGTCCACGTCGAACGCCGTTTGCGCGGAGAGAAGCCCGGAAGGCACGTCGATGCGGTCGATCCACCACGTCGGCGGCGCGGGCGGCGGAGTCCAGTCCGACGCCGGCGCCGCGGGTCCGGTGGCCAGAGCGACTCCGTTCACGCGCAGCCTGTAGACGGTGTCCGCGCTTATCAGCACGCGCATCGCCACGGGCGTTTCGCGCCAATCGACGAATCTCGTGAACTGCGCCGCGTGCGGACCTTCCGGCGCGCCGGGGATCCACATCCAGCCGGGATGTTCAGACCTCGCGCTCACGGCCGGAGTCCGTTCGGCGCGCGGCGTCGAAGCGCATGCGCAGGAGCGCGGCGGCGACGGCGAAGGCGGAGACCACGTTGATCGAATTCTTGAGGCCGTGCGACGGAATCTGCAGGACTTCGTCGGCGGAGGCCACGACGTCCGGATCGAGGCCGAAGCGTTCGTTGCCGAGCAGCAGCGCGCACGGGAAGCGCGGCGCGAAAGCGTCGGACGTGACGTCCGTGGCGCGGTCCGCCGTTTCAAGCGCGTAGATCGCCAGACCCCGCGCGCGGAGCGAATCGATCGCGGTCCGCACGTCGCTGGAGCGTTCGCTCGGGACCGACTCTTCGGCACCGAGCGCAGTTTTCACGACCTGCGCGTTTTCCGGACCGGGCGTGAAGCCGCAGAGCACGATCCGTTCGAAGCCGAAGAAATCGGCGGTGCGGAAAATTCCTCCGGCGTTGAACGCGCTGCGGATGTTGTCCGCGACGACCGTGACGCCGGCGGTCAGGCGCGGCGCGTCGCCGGGCGCGGCGTCGGTCGTGCGGATGCCCATCTCGGCGTCGGTCACGCGCAGGCGGCGTTCGGCGCGTTCGAGCGGCACGATCGCGGCCTGGATGGCGCGCGGAGTGGCGCCGGGCTGCAGCAGATGGGCGAGCGCCACGAGCCGCTTGTGCGGGGACGTGCGCAGCAGCTCGACCGCCGCGGCGCGCGCGGGTCCGGCGCCGGGACCGCCGTCCGCGTCGAGCGCGGCGCGGACGGCTTCAAGCGCCGCGCGGCGCGCGTCAGCCGGGATTCCGTCGTCCACGGATCACTTCTCTTCGCCGAGGCGGCGGTAGGCTTCGTACTTTTGGGCGGCGAGTTTTTCGCCCTTCGCGAAGAACTCGGCGGCGTTGTCCGGGAACGTGCGTTCGAGCGCGGCGTAGCGCGTCTCGCCCGCGAGAAACTCCCTGTACGGCAGCGACGGCGCCTTGGAGTCCAGCGTGAACGGTTTTTCGAGCGACGGGTTGTAGCGGTAGAGTGTCCAGTAGCCGGCTTCGACGGCCTTTTTCATCTCTTGCTGCGCGCAGCCCATGCCGCACTTGATGCCGTGCGCCTGGCACGGGGTGTAGGCGATGACGATGGACGGACCTTCGTAGGCGTCCGCCTCGCGCAGCGCCTTGAGCAGCTGCGCCGGATCGGCGCCCATCGCGACCTGCGCGACGTAGACGTTGCCGTAGCTCATGAAGATGCGGCCGAGATCCTTCTTCGGGCTCTTTTTGCCGGAGGAGGCGAACTGCGCCACGGCGCCGATAGGCGTCGCCTTCGAGGACTGTCCGCCGGTGTTGGAGTAGACCTCGGTGTCGACCACCAGAACGTTCACGTTTTCACCGCTGGCGAGCACGTGGTCGAGGCCGCCGAATCCGATGTCGTACGCCCAGCCGTCGCCGCCGTACATCCAGAACGTCTTGCGGGCGAGCTGGTCCCTGCGCGCGGTGATTTCCGCGGCGAGCGGATCGGAGGATGCGAGCGGCGCGAGCGCGGCGACGAGCGCGTCGCCGGTTCTGCGCGAGCCGTCGCAATCGTCGAACGCGGCGAGATACGCTTCGGCGGCGGCCTTGACGGATGCGTCGACGCCGTCGCGCGCGGCGAGTTCCTCGACCCGCTTTTTCTGCGCGGCGCGCTGCTGTTTCACGGAGAGCGCCATGCCGAGCGCGAATTCGGCGTTGTTCTCGAAGAGCGAGTTAGTCCACGCGGGGCCGCGGCCTTCGCGGTTGACGGTGTACGGGATGCCGGGCATCGGCGAACCCCAGGCCTGCGAGCAGCCCG
>JAZUJQ010000031.1:0-1858 GCA_045642845.1 Kiritimatiellia bacterium | reverse complement strand
AGGCCTGCGGCGCGGCCTTCACGTCGGTGATGCCGGAAAGCACCGAAAGCCCGGGATCGGCGTCGCCTTCGACGCGCTGGAGCGGAGGCAGGCGGAACGCGTACCACGGCACGATCGATTCGATGTAACGGCACGGCGGCGCGGCGTCCGCGACGCCCAGCGCGTACGGAACGTCGGCCACGCCGAGCGGCTGGCGCGGCAGCGCAGAACAGTAGGCGTCGGCCGTCGTGAACGCGGGATCGTCGAGCGAAAGCCCGCGGAAATAACGGTCCGCGCCGAGTCCGAACAACGGAAGCACGAGCACCGGAGAATCGGATGAAAACGCCGAAACCAGACGCGATATCTCGGCGGCGGCGGCGTTCTTGGCCTCCGCCAGCGACGCGAGGTCGTAGGTGTCAACAGCCTCCGTGCGCTTCGCTCCGGCCAGCGGCGTGACGTGGACCCACACGAAAACGTCCCTGTCCTTGGGAACGGACTTCATCCATTCGAGCGCACGGTCGACCACGGCGCCGGTCGGCAGCGTGAACGCCGCGGCGGCGTTGGTGGGCGAAAACGCGGCCTCGTAACGGCTGAAACCGTTCGTGAGCGCGTGCAGCTGCGAAAGCGCGAGGGTCGACGAAAACGCGGCGCATTCGAAACCGCGTTCTTTGAAACGAGAAGCGACCGTCGGCACCGCGGGATCGAGCGCGCCGACGCCGTCGACGCGCAGCCCGTGCTGCGGCGGGAAAAGCCCGGTGAGCGCGCTGGCCGCGGACGGCAGGGTTTCCGGTGAAACCGGCAGCACGGTGCGCTTGGAAAACTCGCGCCCCGCCGCTTCGGGTCTTGACACGTTGCCTTCGACCGTGACGAGCAGCACGCCCCGGCGTTCCGAATGCGCGGAACAACCGGACGTGAAACACGCCGCCGCCATGCCCGCCAGCACGGAGCAGAGCAGAAAACTGTTGAATTGGGTCATGCGGAATTTTTAGTAAATCTGACGCGGAAAAGCAAACTGAAATCGCAAAAAACGGGGATGCACCCGAAAATGTTGAACTTGATGAACCACGGATTTCACGGATGCGCCTCGCTCACGCTCGGCAAGTCTGGGGTGCGGCAAGCGTAAGCGCAGCCGATCCGTGTTATCCGTGGTTGTAATCCCGTCAAAATTCTGCAGCTGTGCGCCGCGAAGCAGGGCGAAGCGGTAGCGGAGCATGTTTGACAGCCGTCGGAGTTTTTCAACACGCGCGCACCGGCAACCCGCGCCACGGCCACCGCCGTCCCACTCGTCCCACACGTCCTACACGTCCTGCCGCCGTGCCCGCGGCCCGTTCAAAGTTCGATCGTGCCGAACCGCGACTCGTCGCGGCACGGAATTTCAGGATTTCCCTTCCAGTACAGCGCGTGGTCGTTGCGGCCGCCGTCGTCATCGTCGTGCACGCAGATGTTGAAACCGAAAACGACTTTTTCGTCCGGCTTCGGCGGCGCGGTCCGGCCGAGGCACTCCCACGAGCAGAAAATCTCGTAATCGATCTCGTACGAGCCGTCTGCGAGCCGGCGCGGCGTGGCGACGCCGGTCCACGACTTGCCGAAACTCAACGGCAGACTCGAATAGTCGCTGTTCGCGGCGCCGTTCGCGATCAGCGTGAACTCGCCGCCGTTCCTGATGCCGTCGGCGCGGCAGTCCGGCGATCTGTCGTTGTCGCCGTCGAAGAAAATCTCGAGATTGTCGTCGTCCCAGCTCGCGCACGTGAGCGCGCCCGGGGCGCAGTCGTCCGTGACGAGCCTGTCGTCGGTCACGCGGGCCGTGACGGCGATGCCGTTTTCGCAACGTTTCAACTTGAACGAAAAAGAGACGTCCTTCGGATCTTCGGTGCGGCCG